>JAAELY010000478.1 GCA_024226335.1 bacterium | reverse complement strand
CGGCTGTGATCGAGGATGACCTCCTGATAGAGTTCGCGCAGGTCCGACATCAGCCGAAGATCTCCAAGACTCGCTGGATGGCGTCGACCAATCGGTCGATATCATCTCGATCATTGTGCACCGCGAGTGAGGCTCTAGACGTCGCGGCGACCTTGAAATGGTCCATGACGGGCTGAGAACAGTGATGCCCAGCACGAACCGCAACGCCTTCGGAATCGACGATCGTGCCGACGTCATGTGCGTGGATATCGCCTACAAGGAAGGAGAGAACTCCCGCGTGCTGATCAGCCCGTCCGATCAGCCTTATCTCCGGAATTGTCTCGAGCCGTTCAATCCCGTACTGAAGCAGCGCGTTTTCGTGTGCTTCAACCGCGTCGAGACCCAGGTCCGTGAGGTAATCAATGGCTGCTCCCAGCCCGACGGCTCCAGAGATATTGGGCGTGCCTGCCTCAAAACGACTGGGAGAAGCTGCATAACTGGTGCCTTCGAAACTCACCTGCACGATCATGTGGCCACCGCTTTGGTACGGCTCCATTCCGTCGAGCAATTCTCGTCGTCCCCAGAGCACCCCGATACCGGTAGGGCCGTACATCTTGTGTCCCGAGAATGCGTAGAAGTCGCAACCGAGCTTTCGGACGTCCACTGCAAGATGCGGAACTGCCTGGGCGCCATCGATGATGACGGTTGCACCGCGCTCCTTCGCCAGGGCGATGAGTTCAGTGAGCGGATTCACGGTCCCCAGGGAATTCGAAACATGCGTCAGTGTCACGATCTTCGTACGTGAGTTCAGAAGGCGTTCGAATTCCTCGATGATCAGCTGTCCACGATCATCTATCGGTGCCACGATCAGCTTTGCGCCGGTTTGCTCACATACGATCTGCCAGGGGACGATATTGGAGTGATGCTCCATCTCGGTGAGCAGGACTTCATCTCCGGCTGTGAGCATCGGTCTTGCATACGCCTGTGCGACTAGATTCAGGGCTTCGGTGGTTCCTCGTACGAAAACCACTTCGCGCTCAGACTCAGCCCGCAGAAACCGCTGAACCTTGGTGCGGGCCAGTTCGTACGCGTTTGTCGCTTCCTCGGCGAGAGCATGCACACCGCGGTGCACATTGGAATGCGAGTTGCGATAGTAATCACTGATCGCGTCGATCACCTGGTTCGGCTTCTGGCTGGATGCAGCACTGTCCAGGTAGACCAGTGGTTTCCCGTGAACTTCGCGGCCCAGAATAGGGAAATCCCTTCGCACGGCTTCCACGTCGAGCTTTGAGGGAACTCGCAGGTCCTTCGTTCGGCTCATGCGTGCGTCCCCCGGGGCAGCCATTTGAGCACGGAGTACTTCAGGTAGTTGCGCAGTGCTTCGAGTGGAAGCGCATTGATCACGTCACTGGCGAACGCGAAAGTCAGAGCTGACCGAGCATCTTCGAGACTCATGCCGCGTGAGCGCATGTAGAAAAGCTGATCGGGATCGAGTTCTCCGATACTCGCTCCGTGACTGCATTTCACGTCGTCGGCGTAGATCTCGAGTTGGGGCTTGGTGTTGAGGGACGCCGAGTCCGAAAGTAGCAGGGCCCTGTTCGTCTGGGCTGCGTCGGCTTTTTGCGCATCTGGTCGAACGTGAATGCGTCCGTGAAATACACCGCGCCCGCGACCGTCCAGAATGCCTTTGTACAACTCACTACTGGTCGTGTGTGGTGTGGCGTGGTCGATCGTCGTGTGGTGGTCGACGAGCTGTCGATCCCGGGCCATGTACAAGCCATTGAGTTGTGCATGCGCACCTTCGCCTTCGAGCGAAGTGCGAATTTCCAGCCTCGACAGGCCTTCTCCCATCGCTATCGAATGAGAGGCGAATCGGCTACCCGCCTGTTGCTTCGCGAAAAGATTCGCAAGGTGGAAGCTTCCGGTGCGCCGCTCCTGCAATGCAACATGGTCGATGTGCGCGTTCTCTCCCACGAGGAGTTCCGTCAACGGGTTCGTCAATCCGTTGTGCGGTGTCTCCCCGATGAAGTGTTCGACGACCGTGGCGCGTGAGCCACCGCCCGCAACCACGAGAACTCGCGGGTGGATCGCCAGGTGCCGATCGCCGCCGGTCTGCACGAAAACCAGATGGATGGCTTCGCTGACGGACACGTCGTCGGCAATCTCGATCAATACGCCGTCGCGGAAAAGCGCCGTATTCAGTGCGCTCAGCGGCGTGCGTTTCAAGTCGGCCAGAGTTCCCAGCCTGCCCTTGAGTCGTTCCGGTTCTTCGCGAAGTATTTTCGCGAGTGAGGCTACGCGGACCCCGGCGGGTAGATTTCCCAGCCTCGAGAGTTCGGCTTGAAAGACGTCCTGGGCGAATACGACTCGGTGTTCGGGGCCCGCGGCCTTGCGTGTGGACTCCACCCATTCCGATGCCAGAACCGGGGCTTCTTCCGCCGGGTGCAGCTCCAGGTCCGAGAGTTTCGCCAGATCTGTAAACCGCCAATCTTCGCTCTGAGGTGTCGGCAGGCCAGACTCCTCGAATGCACTGCGCGCCTCGGCTCGCAACTGTTCCAGCCAGGCGGGTCCTCGGGAGTTGACCTTCTTGCGCTCCTCAAACAACTGAAGAAGGCTTGCGTATGCCTTGCCCTGCGTCATGAAGCCGTGCCCGCTGCGACTTCCTCTTCGATCCAGCTATAGCCTTTCTTCTCGAGCTCCAGAGCCAGGCTGCGATCGCCGGATTTTACGATGCGGCCGTCCATCAGTACATGTGTGTAATCGGGAACCAGGTGGTCGAGCAGACGCTGGTAGTGGGTGATCACGAGGAATCCGCGATCCGGTGAGCGCAGAGCGTTCACGCCCGTGGATACGATTCGCAGTGCGTCGATATCGAGCCCCGAGTCGGTCTCATCCAGCACCCCGAGTGCGGGCTCGAGCAGCGCCATCTGCAGAACTTCGTTGCGCTTCTTTTCTCCACCCGAGAAACCCTCGTTCACGGAACGGTGCAGGAACGCTTCGTCCATTTCGAGCACTTTCATCTTGCCCTTGACCAGCGTCAGGAAATCCATCGCGTCAAGTTCGGGTTCGCCGCGGTGTTTTCGGATCGCGTTGAGCGTCGCCTTCATGAAGTAGGAATTCGTCACGCCAGGAATCTCTACCGGGTATTGAAAGGCCAGGAATACCCCCTCGCGTGCTCGCTCCTCTGGTTCCAGGTCAAGCAGGCTTTTGCCCTTGAAGAGCACGGAGCCACGGGTGACTTCGTAACCATCTCGGCCCGCCAGCACATTTGCCAGAGTGCTCTTGCCGGAGCCGTTTGGGCCCATGATGGCGTGGATCTTACCCGCCTCGACGTCTAGATCGATCCCTTTGAGAATCGGTTTGTCTTCGACGCTGGCGTGCAAGTCGCGGATTTCGAGCAGTGCCATGTTCTCTGTCTCCTAGCCAACCGCGCCTTCGAGAGTGACTTCGAGCAACTTCGATGCTTCGACTGCGAACTCCATGGGCAGTTCGCGAAACACCTCTTTACAGAATCCGTTGACCAGCATCGAAATCGCACCTTCGGTGTCGATGCCGCGCTGACGACAGTAAAAGAGCTGGTCTTCGCTGATCTTCGATGTCGTTGCTTCGTGTTCTACGGTCGACGATGCGTTGTGTACGTCGATATAGGGAAAGGTGTGGGCTCCACAGCGGCTACCGATCAGAAGCGAGTCGCACTGAGTAAAGTTGCGGGCGTTCTTCGCCTTCTGGTGAACCTTCACCAGGCCTCGGTACGTCTGTTGCCCGCGTCCGGCCGAGATTCCCTTGGAGATGATGGTGCTACTGGTGTTCTTGCCCAGGTGGATCATCTTCGTGCCCGTATCGGCCTGTTGGCAGTTGTTAGTGACGGCCACCGAGTAGAACTCGCCGACACTATTGTCGCCCTGCAGAAGGCAGCTCGGGTATTTCCAGGTGATCGCGGATCCCGTCTCGACCTGGGTCCAGGAGATCTTCGAGTTGCGACCTCTGCACGCTCCCCGCTTGGTCACGAAGTTGTAGATACCGCCTTTGCCGTTCTTGTCGCCGGGGTACCAGTTCTGGACCGTGGAGTATTTGATCTGCGCATCGTCCAGCGCGACGAGTTCTACCACAGCTGCGTGCAATTGATTCTCATCGCGCATCGGGGCGGTACAGCCTTCCAGGTAACTCACGTACGAGCCGCGGTCGGCCACGATCAGAGTTCGCTCGAATTGCCCGGTGTTTGCCTCGTTGATCCGAAAGTACGTCGATAGTTCCATCGGACATCGGACACCCTCGGGGATGTACACGAAAGAACCGTCCGTAAAGACCGCGGAGTTCAGTGTCGCGAAAAAATTGTCTGAATAGGGAACGACCGAGCCAAGGTACTTCCGAATGAGTTCTGGATGTTCCTTGACCGCTTCAGAAAACGGGCAGAACACGATTCCGAGCTCGCCCAGCCGCTTCTTGAAGGTGGTTGCGACCGACACACTGTCGAACACGGCATCGACGGCGACACCTGAGAGCACCTTCTGTTCGTGTAGCGGAATGCCCAGCTTCTCGAAAGTTGCGCGCAGCTCGGGATCGACCTCATCCATGCTTTCGAGCTGCTTCTTCGGTTTGGGTGCGGAGTAGTAGCTGATGGCCTGGTAGTCGATGGGAGGAAAACTGACATTAGCCCAGCGTGCGTCTTCTTCGCGCAGCTGCAGCCAGCGCCGAAAAGCCTTCAATCGCCAATCGAGCAACCACTCGGGTTCCTCCTTCTTGGCCGAAATCTCGCGGATGACGTCTTCGTCGAGGCCCGGTGGGAGTTTTTCCGAATCGATATCCGTAACGAAACCGTGTTCGTACTCGCGATTGGTGAGCGCTTCCAGGTCGCGTGAGCTGCTCATCTGGGATCCTTTTCGTTCCCGCCCGCGGGCTGCGAATCTCCGTCAATCGCCGGGGGTTCGAGCAGCGTCAGCAGCGAGTTCTCGTTGCGCAGCAGATCAGCGAGCGTCACCTGTTCGAGAACCTCACGTACGGCAATCTCTACCTTGTGCCAGAGTCCGCGGATCGAGCAGTCCAGGGAATGGACGCAGTCGCGCAGTTGTCCCGGATGTGTGTCGCAGAAACCATCGGGAAAAAACGAACCGCCGAGAGCCTGGATCACCTGCCAGACGTCGATGGCTTCGGGGGGCCGGGCGAGAAGGTAGCCACCCGCGGCGCCGCGAATGCTGACGACCAGGGAAGCCTGGCGCAGGGCCCTCATCAACTTCGCTCCGTACTCCGGGCTCAGGCCCTCGCACTCGGAGATCGTGTGGATCGAAAGCGGATCACCATCGCCCTGTCGGGCGACCTGGACCAGGCAGCGGAGCCCGTACTCTTCTTGTGCTGAAAGCTGCATCGTCCGAGCAGCGTAATAAACTATACGTACAAGTCAAGATTGTAAGGAAGTCAGCTGGAGCGATCTCGTAAGTATATGAAATAAAAACGAAAATTCGATTCCAAGGAGAGCGGGAAGAAGGTCTCCGAGCGGCCCGGAAAAGCCCGGTAGCCGGGTGATAAGCTGCCTGAAACCAGGGGGGAGAGCCATGGCCAGTACCGAACTGAACAACCTCGTCCAGATGCTTCGGGCGAACAATCCACTGTCGGATGCGTCGGTCGCTGACATGAGGGCCGGGATGGAGGCCATGACCGCGCTCACACCGTTGCCGGAGGGAACGCTGGCCGAAGCCTTTTCCCTCGAGGGAATTCCAGCCGAGTGGGTTGCGGCTCCCGATGTCGATTCGAAGCGCACCGTGCTCTACCTGCACGGAGGTGGCTACGTGATCGGGTCGATCAATACCCACCGCGGTCTGGCGGCGCGCATTTCCGCAGACGCCAATGCCCGCTGTTTGTTGATCGACTATCGCCTGGCTCCAGAGAACCCGTTTCCAGCAGCGGTCGAAGATGGAACGGCCGCTTATCGCTGGCTGCTGGCTCAGGGTTTCGAAGCCGAGAAACTCGCGATTGCCGGAGATTCCGCCGGTGGCGGTCTGACGGTGGCGACCCTGGTCGCGCTGCGCGATGCGGGAGATGCACTTCCCGCAGCGGCCGTATGTTTGTCGCCGTGGGTCGATCTCGAGGGCCTGGGAGAGTCCATGACGACCCGCGCGGACGAAGATCCGATGGTTGCCCGCGACGGGTTGCTCTCGATGGCGGAGATGTATCTAGGCGGAGCCGATGCGCGGACACCACTCGCAGCCCCCTTGTATGCAAACCTCGGCAGTCTTCCGCCGCTTCTGATCCAGGTGGGAACCGCCGAAACTCTGCTCGATGATTCAATTCGCCTGGCCGAGCGGGCGAAGCGGGAAGGCGTCGATGTGACTCTGGACGTGTGGCAGGAGTTGATTCACGTATTCCAGGCATTTGCGCCCGCGCTTCCCGAAGCCAATCAAGCGATCGAACAGATTGGCGAGTTTCTCAACAAGCGCCTCGCCTGATCTTGTTTCAGCGCAGGTTCATCTGGCTGGCGGTCCTGTTGCTCGGTTGTGCGGGAGGAGTGCATCATCCACCCACCCCCGAGCAGAGTGACTCTCCCTGGCATCAGTGGCAAAGTCAGGTTCTGCTCGATCATCCGCTCGTGGGCCGCGTATGGGATCCGCGAAGTGGCAAATTCATTGGATACGACCAGATCGGGTTTCGGGCTCAGGCGAGCGACTACCTGCTAATCGGCGAAAAGCACGACAACGCCGACCACCACCGGATTCAGGCCTGGTTGATCGATCGTGTAAAGGAGGTCGACCGCCGGCCTGCGGTCGTGTTCGAGATGCTCGCACTCGACAAACGCGACGTCGTGTACCAGCACCGCCGCGAACACGAAACGGATGTCGACGCATTTGCAGAAGCGGTGGGGTGGGCTGCGAGCGGCTGGCCGTCCTGGAATCTGTATCGTCCGGTGTTTGCGACGGCCCTCGCGGATCGATTGCCAGTCGAACCTGGAGACCCGCCGCGCGCGACTCTGCGCGAGATGCGTACGAAGGGGCTCGACTTTCTGGACAGACAGGAACTCTTGCGCCTCGGGCTCGATGAAGAACTCGAATCTGCGCCGCGCGAGCTCTTTGCCGCTGCGATCCGGGAGTCGCATTGCGGCATGGCCAAAGAAAGCACCATTGATCGAATGATTGCCATGCAGCGCACTCGCGATGCGTATCTGGCCGATTCGTTGCTCGAGACCGGGACCGATACCGGCGCAGTCTTGATCGCCGGCGCGGGACATGTCTTGCGGGCCGCAGTCCCCGCCTTTCTGCGTCGCCGAGCGCCACAACGTTCCGTGCTCGCCATCGGACTGCTCGAGGTCGATGACGAGCGCTTGACTGCGGGCGAGTATCTCGAGGTCTCCGAGCGTCCCGAATTCGATCTCCTCTGGTTTACGCCACGAACCGACAATGAGGACCCCTGCGAACGCTATCGCGACCAATTGAAGCGTCTCGGCAAGTAGTTGGCCTAACGCGGCTTCCGTGCTCAGTCTCGGTCGGAGAACGTCCGATTGAATTCTTAGCCGCGGGAGCTTTCGAAACAACACCATGGGCTGGCTACAGACAACTTCGCTTCGCAACAAACTGATCTTCATCACAATGGTGACGAGTGCAGTTTCGCTGCTTCTTGCGTCGAGCGTATTCGTCATGCGCGACTTTGCACGACTTCGCGATGAGAAGACTGCGCAGTTGGAAGTTCTTGCGCGGATCGTCGGAAACAACGTGGCTTCCGCTCTGCTCTTTCAGGATCCGGAGTCTGCCTCCGAGACTCTGGAATCCGTCATCGCGGACGACAGCGTCATGTGCGCGCATCTATTCGATGCGGAGGAGCACGCGTTCTCGGAGTTCAGCCGCAGACCATCACTGGCTCACGGGCACCGTTTTGATGTGGTCGGTCGAGAGGGGCACCACTGGACGATGCAGGGGCTCGAGGTGATCGAAGGTATCTACCAGGCCAATGAACGGGTAGGAACCGTCATGCTCTACTCCCGGCTGGACGAGTTCTGGATGAGCCTCGTCATCAACGTGACGATTGTCGGATTGGCGATGCTCGGTTCTCTGCTGGTCGCTCTGGTCTTGTCGAGATCGTTTCAGACGGTCATCTCGGCTCCGATTCTGCGACTGGTCGATATGATGCGAAACGTCTCTGCGGCAAGGGACTATTCGGTCCGGGCAACAACGGAGAACGGAGTTGAACTCAACCGCCTCGTTTCCGGATTCAACGAGATGCTGCACGAAATCGAAGCCCGGGATCATGAACTGAAGAAGCACAGCGAAGGCCTGGAAGAAGAAGTCGAGCAGCGCACCGGCGAACTCACTCGCATCAACCATGACTTGATGTCGGAGATCAGCGAACGGGAAAAGGTCGAAGAAGAACGCCAAGTCCTGACGACTCAGTTGATGGAGGCGGCGCGCGAGGCCGGTCAGGCGGAGGTGGCAACCGGCGTTCTGCACAACGTCGGAAATGTCCTCAACAGTATCAATGTCTCGGCCACGCTGATTCACGAAAAGCTGAACAGTCCCCGCGTGGAGGGCTTGCAGAAAGCGAGTGAATTGCTGCGAGACCGCGAGGGAGATCTCACCGGTTTCCTCGATGAAGATCCGCGCGGCAAGAAGCTGCCGAAATACCTGACTCAACTCGGCGAGCAGCTCGGCATCGAAAGAAAGGAAGCGCTAACGGAACTCTCGGCGATGCTCGAAGGTCTGGAGCACATCAAGACGATCGTGAGCATGCAGCAGAGCCATGCGAAGAGCGTGGGGCTCATCGAAACCATCGCCGTTTCAAAGATCGCAGAGAGCTCCATTGCGATCATTCAGCCCAGCCTGGACCGGCACAGGATGGCGATCTTCCGCGAGTACGAGGAAGTTCGGGAGGTCGAGACCGACAAGCATCAGGCAATCCAGATCCTGGTAAACCTGCTCAGCAACGCGGTGAATGCAACCAAAGGAAACAGACAGGGCAATCGATCCATTACGATCCGGATCCGTCAGAAGGACGACGAGACCGCCAGCTGGCAGGTGATCGACAACGGTGGGGGCCTGGAACCTGACAAACTCACGCGCATCTTCCAGTACGGATACACGACGAGAGTCGAGGGGCACGGTTTCGGCTTGCACAGCGGCGCTCTGGCAGCAAAACAGCTGGGTGGATCGCTGAACGCCGAGAGCGACGGTCCGGGCACGGGAGCGATCTTCACCCTGGAGTTGCCATTTCGCGGCCCAGACCAGGGAAGCTCGCCCGAGTCCGACTAGCCCATTCCGGATTCACCCGGTGTTCAGTCCGCTGTTGGATCGGACTTCGATGCTGGAGCGGATGTCCATCGTTCGATTTCGGCACTGACGGATCCCTGTGTGATCGGCTTTGAAAGATATCCGTCCATCCCGGCATCGAGGCACTTCTGTTTGTCACCGGCCATCGCATTTGCAGTCATGGCGACAATCGGAAGGTGCTCGGGACCGCTCTCTGTTTCGCGGATGCATCGAGTTGCCTCGTAACCGTCCATCTCAGGCATCTGACAGTCCATGAACACCAGGTCGTAGCTATTGGCCTGTGCCATCTCGACAGCTTCGCGTCCGTTGGCCGCGATCTCGATACTACAGCCCGCCTTCTTCAGCAAATGTACCGCAACTTTCTGATTCACGACGCTGTCTTCGACCAATAGGATGCGATGTGTGCCGGGCTTGCGCTTGGAGGGAGTCGAGACCATGCGTCCGCCAGTGGTTTCTGCCACGGTGTGTCGAGTGACAAGGTCGATTTCAATGCCTTGTTGTTTTGCGCCCCAGACAATCTCCAGGACCGGCTCGAGGTGTAGTTGTCCCAACGGTTTCGTCAGATATGCTGCGAAGCCCGCCTCCTTCATGCGTTGAGCATCCCCGGTTCTGCCTGCGGATGCAAAGAGGACGAGCACCAGATCTTCGAAGCTCGCGTTGTTCTTTATGTGCTGCGCGAGCATCTCGCCGTTCATCGCGGGAAGTACGTGATCGATCAAGGCGATCTGGAACGGCATCTCGTTCAATTGAGCCTGCTCGAGCATCTCCAGGGCCCGTTCACCCGAGTTTGCCACCTCTGCTTCAAGTCCCATTGCGCGCAGTTGTTCGCTGATGACCTGTCGGTTGACCTGATACTGGTCGACGATGAGAGCTCGGAGACCTTGAAGCGCGGAAGAGGGCAGTGTCCCTCGCTTTGAATCCGAGAGACGAAGTGTGAGCTCGATCCAAAAACACGAACCCTGGCCGCTCGTGCTCTCCACGTGCACCGACCCGCCCATCAGTCCGATGAGCCTGCTCACAATCGCCAGGCCCAATCCAGTTCCACCGTAGCGGCGTGTCGTCGATGCCTCGGCCTGTGTGAACTCCTCGAAGATCCGCCCCAAGTTCTCTTCGCCGATTCCTATCCCTGTATCCTCGATCTTCAGCCTGAAGGTGACGTGATCGCTTTCCTGGGAAATGGGAGATACATCGATCAGGACGTGACCGGAGTGTGTGAACTTGATCGCGTTGCTGACCAGATTCGTAACGATCTGTCGAATCCGTGCAGGATCACCGATCAGGTCGCGGGGCATGTCCGGGGCGTAGCGCACGATCAGTTCTATGCCGTTCTCGACCGCCTTTGGGCACATCAGATCCGCAACCTCTTCGACGGAAGCGCGCAGGTCGAAGGGGATCGGCTCAAATCGGAGCTTGCCTGCCTCGATCTTGGAGAAGTCGAGGATGTCGTTGATCAGAGTGAGGAGCGAGTCGGCCGAATGAGTCAGCGTCTCGACGTAGTCGCACTGGGAGCGGGTCAGTGTCGTATCGCGAAGCAACGAAACCATGCCCAATACACCATTCATTGGTGTACGAATCTCATGGCTCATATTCGCAAGGAACTCGCTCTTCGCTCGGTTGGCGTTTTCCGCCTCTGATCTTGCCTCTTCCAGTTCCCGGTTTGCCTCGATCAGATCATCCCGGGTGCGTTCGATCTCGCGCGTCCGGATCTGGACTTTTGATTCGAGTTCCGCGGTGTTGAGGTTGGCCTGGCGTGCGAGTTTCCACTTTTCAGCCAGAGTGGATGCGAGTTGCAATACCTCGACGTTGTCGAACGGCTTCTTCAGGATCAGGACTTTGTCGGTTCCGCCCAGCACTTCGCGCATCTCGGACCACTCGTAGTCGGAGTACGCAGTGCAGATGACGATCAGGATCTCCGGATCAATTTCCCAGAGGGCGCTGATCGTCTGCAGACCGTCGAGCCCAGGGGGCATGCGCATGTCTACGAACGCGAGTGCGTAGGGATTGGCGTTGAGCAACGACTGACTGACCATCTCGATGGCCTGCTGGCCCTGGTAGGCGGAGTCGAGTTCAAAACTCCGCATGTGGAAGCTGGGCTTGCTCGGCTCTCCGAAGAGTTCCGCTTCCATCTCTTCGATCTCGTGACTCGAGTCGTCTGTTTCCAGGACCCGACGATAGTCACGATGGATCGACTCGTTGTCGTCGACGATCAGGATCCGTCGATTCAGTTCGGTGTCGGGTTCGCTCAACTAGTGCTTCCGGGCCGCTGCGGCGTCAGTTCCACCGCTCTCCGCTAGTTGAGTATTCAGGCTCACGACCTCTCGATTGATCCCGTGAAGGTCGTACGAAAAGGTGATCCGCGGCAGGCTATTGGCCATCTCCTGAGTGCTTACGAGTGAACCGGCCGAGACGTAGCGGCCGGGCGGAATTTCGACACCGATGACTCTCGCAGCAGGTTCGATGACACTACCCACTCCGATTCGCGAGTGAGAGACGAGTGACTGCATGCCGATGAATACGTCGTCTTCGATCCAGGCTGGCCCGTGAATCATTGCCTGAGCAGATACCGAGACTCGGTTGCCCAGGTACACTGCGAAGGTTCGTCCGTCGATCTCGTAGCCTTTTTCTGCGGATGCACCCAGTGCATGGACGACGGCTCCATCCTGCACGTTTGAACGGTCGCCGATGCGCACCGGAAACTCATGGCCCGCGCGAATCGACGCAAACGGAGCCACGAAGACTCGCTCGCCGATCTCCACGCTGCCGATCAGGCTGGAATGGGAATCCAGAAATGAGTTACCGGGCAGGGAGCGTCGTAGTGTCGTTTCGGCGGGATAGGCCTCGCTGACGCGCCTGGGCGTGTGTTGCCCCCACTGGTTTGAAGCGCCGACGGGTGGTGTTTCGCTCATGTCATCGAGGTCGAGCTTGCAACTTCCTTCGACCCATGTTTCCTCTGGGACCCGGTTCACGCTGAAGTGAATCCAGAGCCCCGCGATGGCGGGAAAGACGATCAGGATTAGGACACGGGTCGGAGACATAGCGGTACCCTTCTCTTGGCGCTTCGACTCCGCGCTTCCCTCCCTTTAGCAGTGCGACGGTCATAGAGTTCCAAATCCAAGATCGAGGACTCCCGGCCCGCTTCGACCAAGCATGGGCTACCATGGCCGTATAGTGATTTCCCTTCCACCCCAATCGGACGGCGTTCCGTGGCCCACGAAGCAGTGGATTCGAGAGGCTCCGGGGCCAGACGTCGACGTCGAGCGACTCGAGCGAACGATGGCGCGCGTGTTCGCCACGCCACACGTCCAGGCGACAGGCGAGACACACGCGACAGTGGTCATCCACCGCGGCCGACTCGTTGCCGAACGCTACGCAGTGGGGAAGAACGCCGACGAGACGTTCTACTCCTGGAGCATGGCCAAGAGCATGCTCCACGCCTGCCTCGGCATGATGGTTCGGGACGGCAAGCTCGATGTTCAGGCACCTGCCGCGGTGCCAGGCTGGCAGGATGAGAGTGATCCACGTAGGCAAATCACAGTGGATCAGCTGCTTCGCATGAGCAGTGGGCTGGGTTTCAATGAAGACTACGTCGACGCCGAGACTTCGGACGCAATCGAGATGCTATTCGGAAGCGGAAAGCCAGATGCAGCCGCCTACGCTGAGAGCAAGAGCCTCGAGCATTCACCCGGCAGTTTCTGGCCGTACTCGAGTGGAACGACGAATATTCTGGCGGCATTGCTCGGTCGACTGATCGGTGGAGACCCGAGTGCGTATCGCGGGTTTCTGCACTCCCGGCTTTTCGACCGGATTGGCATGAGCAGTGCGGATCCTCGCTTTGACGACGCCGGAAACTGGGTCGCGTCCTCTTTCGTTTTCGCGCGTGCAGAGGACTTTGCGCGGTTCGGACTCCTCTACCTGCGCAATGGGATATGGGAAGGTGAGCGACTTCTTCCTGAAGGATGGGTCGACTATGCTCGCACACCGACTCCGACCAACGAACTGGGCGAGTACGGCGCGCATTGGTGGCTTGCGACCGACGGTACCGGCACTTTCAGCGCTAACGGATACCGCGGCCAGTACATCGTGCTTTCACCGGAGCGAGATGTGATCGTTGTGCGCCACGGTGCAACCGAGCCCGACCAGGCCGGTGGAAACTACTTGTATATGCGCGAAATCCTGGACTGCTTCCCAGTCGGTGAACCGACGGACTAGAACGTCTCTTTGAACGGACGCAGGTCGAGTTCGAGGGTCCACGCGCTGCGATGTTGCTTGTGCAGCATCCAGAATGTGTCGGAGACGGCTTCGATATTGAGCATGCCGTCCTCGCCCTTGGATTTCGCGTAGTCCGGAAGGTTCCGGTTGATCTTGTCACCGTCGACGGCGCCGTCGATCACGACGTGCGCAACATGGATTCCCTGGGGGCCGAATTCGCGCGCCATGGCCTGGGTAATCGCCCGCAGGCCTGCCTTTGCCGAGGCAAAGGCTGTAAATGGGGGCCTGCCGCGCAGCGATGCGGTCGCGCCCATGAAAAGCACGGATCCCTTCTTCAGTGGAGCCAGGCGTCTCGCGGCCTCGCGACCCACCAGGAATCCACCGAAGCATCCGACCCGCCACATGTTCTCGAAGAACTCCGCTTCCATCTCGACAAAGCTACCCCAGGCGTTGTTGCCCGCGTTGTAGATCACGAGTTCGAGAACTGGACCCTGAGCCTGTGCCACGTCGAAGAGCCGAATCACGTCCTCTTCCACGGTAGCATCGGTCACCACGGGAGTTGCCGAGCCTCCGTCTTTGCGGATCGAATCCGCCACGCGTTCAATGTTCTCGGGCGTTCGACCGGCTACGAATACGTGTAGACCTTCGCGCCCCAGGCGGCGGCAGAGTGCACCGCCGAGGCCGGACTCTGGTCCCACGCCTACCACGATGGCCGAACTTGTCGGATCCGAAATTGCCATGATCAGATTTCTCCATTTGAAACAGGGCCGCGAACGGGTCGTAGGTAGATCGGCGATGACCATGCGCGTTCTTCATTGGGGGCCAGGCAGTCATCGTCGAAATCCGTCCGGTAGTCACCGTAACACGGACTTACCTGCAAGCAGCGGCCGTCTTCGTCGTACTCGCAGCGCTCTCCGGCAGCGTTGACCGCAGCGCTGGGTTCCTGGATCGCACGTGCGTAGTAGATGAACTCGCGCTTCCCACTTATGTACTCGGGATCGCGAAAGTCGACCACGCAGCCTTCACTGTCGCCGTCGCACGCGAGCTTCAACCAGGGGTCTTCGATCAGTGGTGGGATCGCTTCGCTCGCTTCGAGTTGCGGACGTATGCGTACGATCTCGATCCGTGTGATTACGTATCGATCATCTCCGGGGTTGTCGCACTCGCCTCGGCAGATCTGTTCGAGTCGAGCGCTCGTAAGAGCGCGCTCTGCGTGTTCCGGGCAGCCGGGTTTCTGTTTCTGGGCACCCGCCGCGCGCACGCGAAACCACGGTTCGTCGAGCATTGCAACGTCTGACCCCATCGGTTTCCGACCGTCGGGGCCGTTGAGCAGATCGAACCAGAGCAGAATCTTCGGTCCCGAGGTTCCGTACACCTCGCGTGTCTGAAGGGCCTGCCAGATCGAGTTCCGGTCACGACCTTTCGAGTGTACGGCTGCGAGCCCACCGGTCAAAAAGTACGAACTCTGGCGCTCGAACTCGGGTCGCGCGAAAAGCGGAACATCGGCTAGTTGTTCGGCTGGTATGGATTTGGCAGATCGCTCGCCACGGGTGCCGGGAATCAGGCCACTGAAGCGCTCATCAGGTGCACCTGCGATATCGGCGTATCTACGCCGCATCCGATCTTTGTATCCATTGCCCGGACGCGCGCGATGGGTGTCGCTCGAAGCGATGAAACCCCAGCGATAGCGCAGTGGGTCGGCATTTTGTTTCTGGCCGGAGATCGCCAGGGAGTACTGTACCGATCCCCCGGGTCTGTACTGTCCGGCGGGGTTGAACAGGGTTCGATCCGACCCACAGCCGAGCCACTCTTCGGCCGTCGCACCGGAAACCGTCCTCATGCCCTCGATCCCGGCGTTCAGGAAATTGCGGCGTGCGGCGTGAACCCGTGCACCGCAGGCTTCGGGAGAAATCTCTCCGCAGCGCTCCGCGATCAACTCTCCCGCGCGCCAGCAACAGGGCAGGAAATTATCGGTAGGTTCGGGACAGCTGGCGCGTCCCTCATCGTCCAGGTCGGTGTGGCGCCAGGAGCGATACTCTTCAGCGTTTCCGTGACCGGAGTACACCTCGATCAGCTTCTCGCGAGCCGAATTGTGTTGTGCAGGAGTGAGTTTGTCCGCGAAGTCCAGCCCCAGAGGTGTGTACTCGCCCCAGGTCGTGCCGTGGGGAATGACCAGTGCGTCAACTCCCCACTGTTCGAGTTTTTCGAACAACTCCTCTGGAGTGGCTGCGACCTCCATGCAGTCCGACGGTAGTTCGTGTACGTCGACGCCTCTGGCACAGTCGCCGATTGCGAGCAGATCCTCTTGATAGCGGGCCAGATCCAGGTAGGTGCGCCGGTGCGGCCAGTCTAAAAGCAACGGTAGGACGCGGCTGGCCAGCGGACTGCGATTGCGACTGAACGAGGCTGCAAGTCCGCTCGCACCGATCGGGCGAGTGGGAATGTCCCGGGCTTCCAGTCCTCGCAGGATGATGTTCTTGTGACCGTAGTGAGTCTCGGGAGTTTCTCCGATCTGGGTCCACTCCCAGCCCAGGAACGAGACCAGGTCCGGATTGTTGGGATCGCTTGCGATTGCATCGCACTGTCGCACGGCATCAATCGTCTCAGACCAGTGTCGTGGCGTGAGCTGTTCGGCGTGATCGGAGATCGCCCAGAAATCCAGACCCGAGCAAAAGCGCGCAAAGTCGCAAGCATCGGCAGCGGGTTTGGCTCCTTCTCCGCCTGCAATCGGCATGGCAAGCTGGAAGGCATCAGCTGAGAACGTCGTGTGTACGTGCAGGTCTCCAAACAGGATTTGTGTGCCTCCGTTGGCTTCGGCACCGCGCATCGAGTTCGAAACTGCCGCACGAAACTCTGTTCGTTCTGTGACCCGTTCTTCGGGTACTGGCATCTGTGTCGCTCGTCGTGCGTTCGAATGAACGCCAAAGGCGCCGTCGCGGATTCCGACCAGCAATCCCACACTGATCAGGACCAACCCCAGTACAACGAGAACTAGCGATCGGATCATCAAGAGTCCTCTTGGGAGTTGAGGTGCGGATACCGGAGTTCGGAGCTGATCAAGCCGAACAGATACTCGGCAGAACTTCGCCGATCGAACCCCGGATCAGCGCATCGGCCAGTTCATCCATCTCTGTGGCTTCTCCGTTCACGATCACCACACGAGCACCCGAGTTCTTTGCAATCGGCACGACGGCTGCGATCGGGTAGACGCCAAGTGTCGTGCCTATTGCCAGGATCAGATCACATGACTTCGCGGCTTCTTCGGAGCGCAGCAGATCCTCTTGCACCAATCCCTGTCCGAACGAGATCGTGGCGGATTTCAGAATGCCTCCGCAGTTGCTGCAAGGCGGGTCCTTCTCGCCCTCGCGCACCCGGTCGAGCGCATATTGCATGGGTCTGCGTTCGCCGCAACTCATGCACGTGACCTCGCGAACCGTTCCGTGAATCTCCACCAAGATCGACGGGGAGCTTCCAGCCGCCCGATGCAGTCCGTCGACATTCTGCGTGATGAGTGTCTTCAGCTTTCCGCGACGCTCGAGTTCGACCAGGGCGTAATGCCCGGAATTGGGCTGGCGTTCGGTTCCGACCATCTGGATCCGGCTCTGCCAGGCGCGTTCGCGCACTTCGGGATCCGACATATAGTGCGAAAGCGTGGCCATTTTTTCGGCTTGCGGATTCTTGGTCCAAAGACCTTGCGGGCCGCGGAAATCGGGAATGCCCGAATCGGTCGAGATGCCCGCGCCGGTCAACACCGTGACGGACTGCGCTTCGTCGATCCAAGCGCGTAAGACTTGCACGGCCTGTGTCTGCTCGGGGTTCATCGCCTCTGCTCAGGTTCGGTGCGCGACAGTACGTCGTCTTCCGGGGGCGACGCCAAATTCGCGCGAATTCCGTCTCGTGAGGTAGCAACGCCACCCGCTGATCCGCGGATGGCGTTGCTACCTCACGAGAATATCACGGCGCTGGCAGTCCTCGACAGGAGGGAATCAGGGACGACTTAGGGAGTCGCGGATGCCAGCGCCGTATCGACGGACTCGTATCTGAAGGGAAGACGGATACGAGACAGCCGCTGGATTTCGTCGTGCACGGTCAGGGGGGGGGCCGAGTGGACGCGTTCCTCGGCGAACATGCACTGGAAGACGGACTCGACTCGATTCTCTTGTGCCATCGTGTCTTCCCGGCCCGCCTCACCCCGAACCAGCTCACCCGGAAGCCGGGTGGCCTGCTAGGGTGTACGGGCTTTCGAAACCCTACTGACAGATTTGTATATAGTATCTACAGAAATGTCAATCTCAAAATGAGCCCCAAGACGAGCACAAGAACCTCGGATTCCGCAGGCCCGAGGCGCCGCCGGACCGCCGAAGAGGCCAAGTCCGCCATCCTCGACGCCGCGGAAGAGCGCCTGGCTGAGGGGGGACCCGAGGCTGTCCGCTTGCAGGACATCGCGAAAGCCGCCGGTATCTCCCACCCCACGATTCTTCACCACTTCGGCAGTCGCGATGGGTTGACCCAGGCTCTGGCCGCGCGAGCCATCGCAGACCTGGACCGGGATCTGCTCTCGGCCCTCGAGAGCACCGAGTCCGAAGAGTCGGTGCTCGGGATCTGCGAGCGAATCTTTTCGGAGTTCGGCAGTACAGGGCATGCGCGTCTTCTGGCCTGGCGGGCCATGCAAGCCGATGTGCACCAAGCAGAGGCCGTGGAACAGAGCATGCTGCGCCACGTGACCGAGGCCGTGCACCGTCGCCGCAGCGAGTGGGCTGCCGAGAACGATTCGCCTGCGCCGACCTTCGAGGACAGCTATTTCGTGGTCCGCCTGGGGGCGACTGCGCTACTGGGAGATGCGGTCGTCGGTGAGATCGTCGATCGGAGCGTCGATCCCGAAAACCGCGCTGCGATGCCGGAGCGTTTTCGCAGCTGGCTGGTTCACGTCCTGGCAAACCACATCGGACACAGTCAGCCTGAATCTGGCGGCGACTGATTCTCGGATTCCGACGCTCAGCCCTCGTCGCGCGAGGCGCGCGCCAGAAGTTCATTGCAGCGTCGCTCGCCTTCTACCACACCATACGTTTCGAGTAGTACGCCGCAGGCCGTCTCCATGCGGGTCTCGGACGCTGGTTGAAAGCAACGCGTGTAGTGTTCGAGTACGTAGACGCCTCGCCGGATGGGCACGCGTTCATGGATCGTCTCGCACACCACTTCGCCGGAATCGACTCGCTCCGAGTGAGAATTCCGATGCCTGGAATCGGCGAACGCAGAACTGCTGATGAGAGCGAGAGATAGTGCGAGCAGGGCAGGCTTCGACATGAGATCAGACTCCGGTTCTTCACCACCCGTCCGTAGGGTACCAGACTCCCTGCTGGTCTCCTGTACGTCGATCTCTACCGAAGGAGAATTCGCTATGTGCGCAGCGTTTCTCGAAGTGCAGGGGCAACAGCTAACGTTGCGGGACGACGTCGAGATCGAGCCGCCGCGGCCTCCGCACGGTGGTGAAAAACACGGGCTAGTTCCGCTCTGACGAGGTGCCTTCGAGAACGAGGTCGCGCAGGTTTCGGTCTGCGAGTGAGTCGCGCAACGCGCAATCGATTCCACTGTAGAGTTGGTCGACCACCTGGTCTGCTCGCAAGCGTCCCAGGTCCAGACTCGTACTCTCCTCGGCGCTGCGAACGGCCTCGATTACCTCGATCAGGCGAATCCGTTCCAGCGCCCGGGCCGGAAGGTAGCCAGGAGGGTCGGAGTCTGTTCGCGTGAGCAAATCCTGGCCGCACATAGCAACGACGACGCCGTCCACTGCATCCGCGGGGAGGCCAAGACGCGTCGACAACCCGTCCAGAGTCCACGCGGGTTGACCGCGAAAGTACCCCTGACCGATCAGGTACGAGACCATCAGGGCTAGCTTCTCCTTGAGGCGCGGACTCAGACGCAAGTGATGCGACGCCGAGATCAAGTATTCGGGATGCTGGTGGTAGAAGGCGATGCTCGCGCCGATCAGCAGGATGAGCCAGCTGATGTACAACCAGAACATGAAGAGGATCACGATCGCGAAGCCGGAGTAGATCGCCGTGTATTTGCCCGAACCCGCGACGAACGAAGCGAATATGTACCCGAGCGCCTGCCAGAGTATTCCCGCCACCAGCGCGCCGACGAAGGCCGAGCCGATCTTGACCCGGATGTTCGGCACGAAGGTGTATACAAAGGTGAAGGCCGCGATGACCAATAGATACGGGACCAGCAGTGTGAGGGAGTGAAAAACCGACCCGAGCGGTTCGATTGAAATGATCATCTGAACGAACGAATTGCTCATGATTGCAGTCGTCAGTCCGAGGGCGGAGAACATCAGCAAGGGGCCGATCATGATGACGCTCAGATAGTCACTGAAGCGTTGACCGAAGCTCCGTGTCTGGGCCGTGTGCCAGGTGTAATTGAACGCGGATTCGATCTTTTGCACCAGGGAAATGACGGTGTACAGCAACATGCCAAGGCCCACGCTGCCGAGCGTTCCCACCTTGATGTTCTCGACGAATCCGATGATGTTCTGCGAGATCTCCTCTCCCTTTTCGCCCAGCGGTGCGACCAGCGGATCCAGGTAGATCTCGATCTGATCGCCGACTCCGAAGCCCTTGAGCACGGAAAAGCTCACTGCGAGCAGCGGAATGAACGACAACAGGGTGGTGTAGACCAGGCTCATCGCTCGTAGCGTGAGATCCCCGTCCAACACGTCCTGGACGACCTTGTAGATGAGGCGTGCTACCCGCAGGCCGTTCGCCTTCCAGGCCGGGAGGGAGTCGACATCCTGATCCCAGATGGCGCGGCGCCCTAGTTCAACGATCTGTTCGCTTCGCATCATGGCTCCGATATTCTAGCCCCGTGAAGTCCCGCTGACACGACCGCTTCTTGACAGCGCCGGGCGGGCTGGTTCCCATGTAGAGTTCATGGCATCCGGATCCAAAAAAGTCATCTACGCCGCGCTGATCGGGAACGCGTTGATTGCGATCACCAAGTTCATCGCATCCACGCTCACCGGAAGTTCGGCGATGCTCTCCGAAGGAGTGCACTCACTCGTCGATACGGGAAATCAGTTGCTGCTCCTGCACGGGTTGCGACGTTCTCGCCAGCCAGCGGACGAGGAGTTTCCCTTCGGCCATGGCAAGGAAGTCTATTTCTGGAGTTTCGTCGTTGCGATTCTGGTGTTCGCGGTGGGTGCGGGGGTTTCGATCTTCGAAGGCATCGAACACGTGCTTCATCCGAAGCCGATCGAGAGCCCGATGATCAACTACCTGGTACTCGGACTCGCGATGCTCTTCGAAGGGACTGCCTGGGGATTCGCATTTCGCGAGTTCAACGCCATGCGCGGCAAACAGTCCGTCTTTCATGCCGTGCGCCACGGCAAGGACCCGACCCTGTTCGTCGTGTTGTTCGAGGATTCTGCTGCGATGCTGGGGCTGTTCGTGGCCTTCGTCAGCGTGATGCTCGTCCAGTTTACCGGCAACCCGATCTACGACGGAGTGGCTTCGATCATCATCGGGTTGATCCTGGGCGCAACCGCAGTCTGGCTGGCGTACGAATCGAAGAGTCTCTTGATCGGAGAAAGCGCGAGTCCAGAGGTCGTGGAAGGAATCCGGAGGATCGCACAGGCCGAGCCAGGTGTTGAACACCTGAACGAGGTCTTGACGATGCACATGGGTCCCGAGTACGTGCTCGTGAATCTGAGTGTCGATTTTTCGGATTCGAAAACCACCTCGGGTGTCGAGTCGACGATCGACCGCCTCGATCGCGCGATCAAGCGGGAGTTCCCGAATGTCAAAAGGCTATTTGTAGAAGCAGAATCCCGAGATGCGTCCCCCACGGACAGGTCTTCGGCCGACATGGAGTAGTGTAGAAAGCTCGAGCTGAAGAATTCTCCGTTTGCTGCCTGGACGGCTGGTGAAGCCGGGGCATTTCTGCGAAGCTCGACCTGTGCCTGTTGCCCGCGAATTCTCGTCGTTCTGGTGGTTTGAGGAGGATCGTGTCGCCGGTATGGCGCGGCCCGGCTTCAATCGCGCCGACTGGGATCAACTCAAACTCGAAGAAGCCATGCTTCTGAGCTTCATCGGCAAGCTGAAGCGGCCCGACCCCAGCCTCGAGGAGTTTCAGCAGCACTTCGACTGGTACCGCGACATCATCTGCGTGTTCGAAGAGTGGGAGCCTTCAGAGCTGGCGCGTCGCAGGAGCCTGCTCGATGACTGGACTGGCGTGCGCAAGCAACTGGACGTGCTGAACGAGAAGACCCATGTGCTGGACGATCCGATCTGGTCGGCCGACACCGACGAGCGACCCTTGCGACTACAGCTGAACTCAGACCGTGTACGGGTAGAACTCGGGTTCTTGAGTGATCACTGCATCGATGTGCTGGTGTCCCTGACCGAACAGGTCCCCGACCCTCTCGTTCAGCAGAGTTCGCTGGAGACGCACCACCTACCCGTGGGGGATACTACGCCCCCGAATCGCGCGCAGGTCGAGGCCCTCGCCAAGGTCCTCGAGAATGCCCGTGCCGATGGCAAGAAACTGGCCGTACATTGTCTTGCCGGAATCGGACGCACGAGTACGATGCTGATGGCCGCGCATCTCGTACAGGGCGGGTCACTCGAACACGTCGCGTCACAGTTGACCGTGCGCAATCCTCGCTACACGTTTGCCGGGGGCCAGTGGGCGTTCCTGCAAGAACTTGCAGCAGATATCGCGAGTTCGGGCTGACGATGGCGTCGAAGCGACACATTCGCTGGCTCCTGGATGAGCTTCCCGAACTGGTAGGCGAGGGCGTCATCGATGAAGGGACCGCAGATCGGGTTCGCGAGCACTACGAGACATCGGGGCCCAATCACTCAGCGCCTACGATCTTTGCCGTGCTGGGTTCCACGTTCATTGGACTGGGAGTCCTCCTGCTCATCGCCCACAACTGGGATGAGCTCACGCGGGGCAGTCGGGCGGCCCTGAGCATCGGATTGCTCGCACTTGCGCAGATGATCGGTGCGATCACGCTGTTCAGGCGGCGTACTGCAGAATCGGTCGGCGCGAGTGAGGCCAGCGCGGTGGCGATCGTGTTTGCGGTCATGGCGAGCATCGCCTTGATTTCCCAGACCTATCACTTCACGGGTAATCTGGACGACTTCCTGTTCACCTGTTTGTGTCTCTGTCTTCCACTTCCGTATCTGACCGCTTCTCGTCTGGCGGCCGCTCTCTATCTGATTGGCGCGCTGGCCTGGCTGATGACCGCCCGCTCCGGGTCGGTGGCGCAATCCGGATCCGCCTACGCGCTCTTCGTAGCTGCGCTCCTGCCTTTCTTGTGGATGTGCGCTCGCAGCCAAAAGGCCTCGTTTCGAGATCACGCACTGGCGGCAGTCGCAGCTATCACGATTCCTCTCGGCGGGTTGATATCGTTGGAATTCTGGCAAGACCGTTTCGCGTTACCCGTCCTGGCTGCGCTGGCTTCCGCGGCTTTTGCATCCGCGATCCAGCACCGGCGGAGCAGTCGGCCCAATGCCTTCGTGCCCATCACCGGTCAGCTCGGTGGAATACTGATCTGTGCGCTTGCGTTTGTGTTCAGTTACGGCAATGCCTGGGAAGAACTCGCCGAGGAAGCGCAAAAGGTTTCAATGGGTCTACCGACCCTGCTCACATCTGGCATCGGGCTCCTCTGTGCAGCTTACTCAGTGCGAGTCGGATTGCGCTGTCTGTCGACGGGCGAGTTCTCGCAGGCGCTGTTCCTGGCAATCTCTCCGATCCTGCTCGTAGCTCAGGAACTCTTGCTGGCCAGCGGCTCCCCGGTGATTCCCACTCTCCTGCTCAATGCCTATGTGCTGACGCTGGGGCTCAGGCTGATGATCGAAGGAATTCGCGACGGCGAGCTGCGCAAGGCGAATCTCGGACTGGTGTTCGTAGGTGGCCTGATCATCGCGCGTTTCTCTGATATGCACTGGAGCTTCACGATTCGCGGAATGGCGTTCATCGTATTGGGCGTGGCATTCCTATTGCTGAACCTGCGGATTCGAAAGCGGGGAACACGAGCGTGACGAGACTCTGGATATTCGCGCTCGTTGCGTTGGGGCAGCTTGCAGTTCCGGCGTACATGATTCGCGAGGCGGAACGAACGCTGGCTGATGGTGAGGTCATGCGCTTCCGCACCGCACCGGTCGATCCGCAGGATCTGTTTCGAGGCCGATACGTTCGACTGGACTTCGAAGCCTTGCGAGCCAAGATGACGGGCGAAGAGTTTTTTCAGCGCAATCGCGCTGCACACGTGCTGTTCGAAAGGGACGCCGAGGGTTTCGCGCGCGCCATTGCCATTCAGGAAGTACCACCAGACTCCGTGAACTTCATGACGGTCCACATGCTCAAATTCGACTCCGAAACGAATGAGATCGAGTTCGTGTTGCCTGTGGACCGCTTTTACATGGAGGAGAGTCTGGCACCGATCGCCGAACGCGAGTATGCGCGTCTGCGCGGCCGCTCCGCCTGGGCCGAACTGCGGGTCCGCTACGGTCACACCCTGATCGAGCAGGTCTTCATCGACGGCGTACCGCTGGCCCAACTCGCTCGCGAAGTGCGCGAGTGACGGTCTTCTGGGGAACTCCGTCATCCGACTGAACCCCTGAGCAGATCGCGGAAGAAGCAGCAGGGAACGAACTGGCTGCTAAGATCCCCCGCTTGAGTTCCGTCTCAGTCAAGTTCCTGGCCGCCGATTTTCCGTTTCGGCCCGATCGGCTGCCGTTTTTCTACGGCTGGCTGATCGCCGCGGTTTCGACCATCGGCATCATTCTGAGCATACCGGGCCAGACGATGGGCGTGAGTGTCTTTACCGACCATCTCATGCGGGTGACCGCGGTCTCGCGCACGCAACTCTCCAGTGCCTATCTGGTGGGGACGCTCATGAGCGGTCTTTTGTTGCCGGCGGCGGGTTCCGCGCTCGATCGCTACGGAACTCGTGCCACTGTCGTATTTGCCTCGCTGATGCTGGCTTGCGCGCTCTGGTACATGGCATCGATTGATCACATCGCGGAAGCGATTGCTGGAGCCCTCGGTACACCGACTTCCTCGTCGATCTCCCTGGCCGTACTCGGCTTCGGCTTCTTCAGCCTGCGTTTCAGTGGCCAGGGTCTTTTGACCATGGTGAGTCGGCAATTGATCGGCACCTGGTTCGATCGCCTGCGCGGAATCGTCGCGGGTGTCTCCCAGCCGTTCGTATCGTTCGGTTTTGCGGCTGCGCCTGTGGGGCTCGCTCTCTGGATCGAACAAGCCGGATGGCGAGGTGCCTACCTCGGTATGGCGATCGTGGTTGGTGGTGGCATGTCGTTGCTCGGATGGTTGGTGTACCGCGACCGACCCGAGGACTGTGGGCTGCAGATGGACGGGGATCCGGCAGATCTCCCGCACTCGGACGACGCCGTCTCAGTTCCGAGCCAGGAGAAAGAGCCCGAATACACGCGTCCGCAAGCACTGCGCACGCTCGCGTTCTGGGCCGTGACATTCGCCATGGCGACACAGGGGCTGAACATCACTGGCATTACATTTCACATCGTGGATCTGGGAGCGCAGGAAGGCTTGGATTCGGTCTCGGCCGTGGGCATCTTTCCCATGATGGCGATATTCAGCGTGACGACGTCGATCGTCGTCGGCTGGCTCACGAATCGCGTGCGCCTGCAGTTCCTGGTCGTCTTCATGATGGTGTTTCAGGTGATCGGAGTCGTCTCGATCGGAAGCTTCGGGAATCCGTGGATGCGTGGGCTCGCAGTCATGGGTATGGGTGTCAGCGGTGGCTGTTTTCCGCCCTTGTCGACGGTAGCGATGCCGCGCTTCTTCGGGCGAGGGCACCTGGGTGCCATCAATAGCGTCATGTTGATGTGCATCGTATGGGGTAGCGCGCTCGGTCCGATGGCTCTGGCGTTGTCACGCGACTTGCTCGGATCCTATCGGCCGGGGCTGACGGTCTGTGCAACACTTCCCGCGCTCGCAATCGTGATCTCACTGCTGGCTCGCACACCTCCACGCGTGCCCGGGGAAGAACGAGCCTAACGACGCTCCAGCTGCATCATATTCTTTCCGCCTTCGTTCCCGAACCAGCCGAGGACGCGGTCCGGAATACCGTACTTGCTGCGGAAGGCGAGGTTCACTCGAGTGCGAAGTTCCGAATCCGAGTCCGAGACCACACTGGCCCTAAGGGGGTAGGTGGCTCCGCCAATCAATAGTTCAATATTCGGATCGCGCTGGATATTCGCAAACCAACGTGAGTCCGAGGTTCGCAGGTAGCCGCGATCATCAACGACTGCGAGCCAGAGCTTCGTTCGGCGAGAGCTACCGTCCGCATCCAGAGTGAGCAATTCCGGAACTTCCACCGCCTGGACGGCCCCCCAGTCGATCGGGCCTGAGGCTCTGGGAGGTATTACAGATGTGCAGCCCATGATGAAGAAGGCGATCAGGGGCGTGATGAAGGATTTCAAGGCTTCTCCTCGACGGTTGAGAAAATCGACTCTGTGGTTTTGAATCCCTGGTGTCCGGCTTCCGGGCACTATTCTATGGTATAGGTCTGCCGAAGAGTCGATGGAGAATCGGGTATGGGCCGGGACGTCGAGCGACAGATCAGGCGCAAAGCCAAGCAGAACTGGATCCGAAAGCCTCGCGCGCTAGTCCGGCAGTGGTTTCGGCCACTCCGCAAAGCGTTGCGTCCTGAGGATCACGGAGATCTGGTAAAGCGGGTCAATCGCGCGGAACAAAACGTCCGACATCTGCTGGCGGCCCGCCACGCTGATCTCGTAGCTGATGCCGGTACACGTCATCGCATGCGCCTGAACGAGTTCAGCGTCTATTCCCAGAACGGGGAAGACGGACTCCTCCTGCATCTCTTCGATGCGATCGGGACTCACGACCGGCGCTTTATCGAGTTCGGCATCGGAAACCCACTGGAGTGCAATACCGCTCATCTCGCGCTGGACTTTGGCTGGCGGGGTTTGCTCATCGATCCGTATTCCAGCCAGGTAGAAGCGGCCCAGCGTGTCCACATCGAGGGACAACGGGTAGGTGTGGTGCGGGAAATGCTGACGCCGCAGAACATCAATGGAGTCTTCACGGCGAACGGATTCGCAGGGGAGATCGATCTGCTCTCCGTCGATGTCGACGGAAATGACTACTGGCTCTGGGAAGCGATCTCGGTGGTCCAGCCCCGGGTTGTCGTTGCGGAGTACAACGCGTCGATGGGTCCCGACGAAGCTCTTACGACTCCGTACGACGAAAACTTCGATCGCTATCAGAACCACGCTCTGGGCTGGTACCACGGCGCATCTCTGGCGGCTCTCGCCTCGCTGGGGCGTGCCAAGGGCTACACATTGGTTGCCTGTGAATCGAGCGGGTTCAATGCGTTCTTCGTACGCGACGATCTGGCAAAGGACCGATTTGAAGCCATGTCGCCGTCCGCGGCGTACTACCCGGATGCCCGAAGGACTCGAGTCGCCAGTGTCGAAGAGCAACGCAAAAGCCTCGACGGACTCGAGCTCGTTTCAGTCTGAACGGATCTTCTGCGATCGGCGACCGCTCGGGATTGGAAGTGTAAGATCTCGCGCGCTGGCCGATCGGACCACCAGCGGTAGAGGCTTCGAGTACATGGATTTTTCGGATTCCCCCGAAGAGGCGGCATTTCGCGCCGAGGCGAGTGTGTTTCTCGATGAGAACGCACCTGAGAAGGTTCCCAACCCTTATCAGCAGGTGACACGTGAGGCACAACTCGCGGCCTTGCCCGGCGCCCGCGAATGGCACGCTACCCAGACCCGAGACGGGTGGGGTGTGCTGCTCTGGCCTGTGGAGCACGGTGGCCGGGGGCTCGGCCCGATCGAGCAGATGATCTGGAATCAGGAGAAGAGCAAGAGAAACCTGACGGAGTCGATCTTCTCTCCCCAGGTCGGCATGGTCGGCCCTACGATCATCGCTCACGGTACAGAGGAACAGAAAGAGCAGCATCTCGCCGGAATTCTCAATGGTGACACGATGTGGTGTCAACTCTTCAGCGAGCCTGGGGCCGGTTCCGACCTCGCTGGTCTAGCGACCCGCGGCGTGCGCGACGGTGATGACTGGATCATCACCGGGCAGAAGACCTGGTCCTCTTTTGCGGATATCGCGGATTGGGGCTTCATGCTGGTACGCACCGATCCGAGCTTGCCGAAGCACGAAGGCATTTCCTATTTCCTGGTCGATATGAAACAGCCGGGAATCGAGACCCAGCCGCTGCGTCAGATGACGGGCAGCGAACTGTTCTGCGAGGTCTTCTTCAACGAGGTGCGAGTCCCAGACTCCAATCGGCTTGGGCCCGTCGGGGGTGGTTGGAGCGTCGCGAATACCACGCTCCTGCACGAACGCATGATGATGGGCGGCATGGGCAATCAGTTCTCGTTCGACAATCTCCTACGCGACGCGAGAGAACGCGGGGTTCAGTTCGATGATGTAACGCTGGATGAGATTGGCCGCGTCCAGGCCTGGTCAAAGGCCCTCGACATGCTCAATGCGCGCATCATGACGAAGGTGCGACTCGGGAAAAATCCGGCGGCGGAATCATCGGTGATGAAACTGGCGATGGCTCGGCTCTATTCGCGGTGTTCCGATCTGGGATTGCGCGTGCAGGGTGCAGAGGCACTCATTCAGGCGGGCGAATGGCAAAAGCATTTCCTGACTTCACCCGCTTTCCACATCGCGGGAGGATCCGACGAGATCCAGAAGAACACCGCTGCAGAACGTGTACTTGGCCTTCCCCGCGATCCATACGATCTGCGCGGTACACCGTTTGATCAGTTGCCGAGGTCGGCTCGATGAACTTCGCCTTCAGTGAAGAGCAGGAAGCCTTTCGCGCAGAGATCCGTCGCTTTGTCGAAGAACGTTGGCCGATCGCGGAAGTCCGGCGTCTGATGGAAACGCCGGAAGGTTTTGAGCGCACGATCTGGAAGCAGATGGCGCAGGACCTGGGTCTCCAGGGAATCGCGATCGCCGAGGAACACGGAGGGCAGGGCTTCGGTTTCGTTGAACTCGGCATCGCGCTCGAGGAGTTTGGGCGCCAGCTTTCCGGAGGGCCGTTTCTGTCCACGACCTGCATGGCGGTTCCCGCGATCCAGAGACTGGCGACACCAGAACAACAAGCGGAGTGGTTGGGCCAGATCGCAGCTGGCGAGTTGATTGCCACTTTGGCGTTGGCCGATGCGGGAGATGCGGCGACGCGAGGCGGAATCAATGTGTCTGCTTCGACCCGGGGAGAGGAATTCGCGCTCAGCGGACACAAGCGTTTCGTGATCGATGGGCAGAACGCCGACCTGATCCTGGTGGCCGCTCGAGATGGGGAGGCGCTGGGCTTGTTCGCAGTACGCAGCGATGCAGTGGGTCTCGACGTGGCTGCGGTCGATGGCTTCGACCCCACGCGAAAACTCGCTGATCTGGTCCTTGATGCCACCCCTGCTGTTCGCGTCGGTGAGGCTGGTGATCGCGGGTCGTTCCTGCAGGAATGCCAGGACATCGCCAGCGTCGGGCTGGCTGCCGATGGGCTGGGCGGTACCGAGAGCTGCCTGGAAGCGGGCGTCGCCTACGCAAAACAGCGCATGCAATTCTCGCGGCCCATTGGCTCCTTCCAGGCCATCAAGCACAAGGCTGCTGAGGTGCTCCTGGAACTCGAACTCGCACGCTCCGTCGGCTACTGGAGCTGGTGGGTGGTCGACAGTCGCGAAGCCGATCTAGGTGAAGCGGCCAGCATTGCAAAGTCGATGGTTGGTGACGGGTACATGCGCGCCTCGCGAGAGAACATCCAGATACACGGTGGTATGGGCTATACCTGGGAGAACGACGCGCACTTGTTCTACAAGCGGGCCCGCAGCGCCGATATGCTCGGCGGTACTCCTACTGCGCATCGTCTGCGCCTGGCCGAGGGTCTGGGTTTTCCAAGTTCCGGACGTCGAGAATGACTGATCCGGTTTCCTCCGAGACCCGTGCGTCTCGGCCTTGGATGGGTTACGCAAAGATCGCCGTCAGTCTGGCGCTACTGGTGCTTCTGGCCTGGCAACTCGACGTCGAGGCGATGTTCGAGGAACTGCGTGCGACCCCGCTTTCGACCATGATCTGGATCGGCGCGATCATCTGCGTGCAGGTGATCGTCTCCAATATTCGCTGGTGGCGCGTGCTGGCGCATCTGGAATGCCGGGATTCATTCCGGAGACTGCTCGCCGACAATCTGGTGGGGCGCGCCTTGAACCTCGTGCTTCCGACCCAGGTCGGTGGCGACGTCGTGCGCGGGCTGCGCGCGAAAGCGAGGCTCGGCAGTCGCAATGCATGGGCATCCATTCTGTTTGAACGCATGCTGGGTTTGCTCACGCTCGCCTTGATTCCGGCGGCGGCACTCCTGATCTGGCAGCGCGACGTACCCGAGATATGGCTCTGGGGTTGCGGGGCCGTCGTCATCAACCTCGTGGTGGCACTGCTCTTCATCGATCGGGTACTCGAGCGATTTGGGCATATGGCGAGTTCGATTCCGCGGATCGCAGTTCTTCTTCACCGCTTGACCGATGCACTTCGCGGCGGGCTGTCGTCCTGGTCTGCGCGTCTCGAGACGGTTCTCTGGTCCGCAATCGTCCACGGATTGAATCTGACGATGCTCCTGCTCGTTGGTTCCGAGTGGTCGCAACCCGATCTGGTCAGCGCAATTCTCATCGGCGTTCCGATCGCGATCATCGGCGCGATGGTACCGATCAGCTTCGGCGGTTTCGGAGTGCGGGAGGGGCTGTTCGTGGTCACGCTCGGCCTGCTGGGGATCGAGAGCGATCGCGCGCTCGCGCTCTCGGTCGTCTGGATTCTGGCTCTCGTGCCTCCGGCAATCGTTGGCATCGGGGTGCTCGCCTTCGAGCGCACGAGCTGATCCGGGTTACGGATTTCGCGCGAACTGCGCGCAGTTGCAGGCAAACTGCCTCAGGTTAGGCACGCACGAGGCCGACTCGAAACTACGTGCAGGACTCTACACCGGTTACGACAGGTGCGCCGACTTCGCGCCCATGGCTCACACCTGTGCTGTGTACCGCCTTTGCCGGACTTCTGATCACGCAGGAGTCCAGGCTCCTCCTCGAAATCACCCCCGATTCGCAATCCATGGTGACCTGGCCGTGGCGGCTGCTATCACCCCTGGCCGCTCTCTCGTTCGCGCTGCTTCTGCCGTGGCGGCTTCGCTGGATCTTTCTGGGGCTGGTCGGAAGTGCCGCCTCGCTGATCATGACGGCCGACAGCGCCTACTTCTCGTTCTTTCACTCTGTCACGTCACTTCGGGCCGCGGTCTCTCTCCACCAGCTCTGGGACGTTCGCGACAGTGTCTTCCACCTGGTCGAGCCTGCCCAATTGGTTCTCGTCGTCGCATTCATCGGGCTCGCACTCTTTGGAGCGCTGGGGAAGGCTCCGAGGTCGCCCGGATTGCTGACGTCCGCGCGCGCCTGGTCTGCGGGTCTGGCCGCGTTGTCGCTTGTTGTCTGGTGGATCGCCTGGCGAACACCCGTAATGGAGAATACGCACCATATCGGGAATCAGCCCAAGCGCCTGCCGAGTGAGCACTGGGGATCGCGGTATTCGCCCGTGCGTTTTGCTGCCACATTTGGCGTCGTCAACTATCACCTGAACGATCTAGGACGTTGGTCTCGCTCGCGAATCTTCGCACCAGCGCCGCCGACCCGGGAACGGCGCGGCGAAATCAGGAACCTCTTGGAACGCAAGTTCGAGCTCAACCAAAGCTCGAGTCCGCTTCGAGGAATTGCTGAAGGACGTCATGTCGTCATTCTGCAGATGGAGAGCTGGCAGCAGTTCCTCGTCGATCTGAAGATCGATGGCGTTGAAGTCATGCCGTTTTTCAACGCGCTCTCTCGCGAAGGTCTTCGTTTCGACTACATGATGGACGTGACCCATCTCGGTCGAACTTCAGATGCGGAGTTCGCAGTTCACACTGGCCTGCTTCCCGATGTGCGAAAACCGGCTTCCTTCTTCCATCTGGGCAGTATCGCTGTCTCGATGCCGCGCACGCTCAAGCGCATGGGCTATCGCACGGCCTCCTACCACGGATACGACCGCGCATTCTGGAATCGCGCCTACACGCACCCTGAATGGGGCATCGAAGAGATGTACTTCGAGGAGGCGTTCCGCGAGGAAGAGCAGTTGGGTCTGGGTGCTTCGGATCGCGCGGTGTTCAGATTCGTGACGGAGAAGCTTGTCAGCAGCGACCAGCCCGCGATGTCTTTCGTCCTGTCGCTGAGTTCCCATCACCCGTACATCTACACACCCCGGGAATACGAAAAATTATTCGCGTACATGGATCCGTCCCAGGGCTACGGTCTGATGGGTGCGTACCTGCGAGCCGTGCATTATGCCGACTGGGCTCTTGGGGAGTTCATCGACGAGATGAAGCGCAAGGGCCTGCACGAGAAGACGCTCTATGTGATCTACGGGGATCACGATATGGGCGGTCTGGCGATGAAGCGCGGAATTCCGGAACTCGGCCAGAACGTCTCGAGTCCATCCGCCGACCGCATTCCGCTCCTGATCCACATTCCGGGCGAAGAGGCGCGCCTGGCGAGTGTCGGCGACACCTACCGCGATACCATCGGCGGTCTGCACGATCTCTTTCCGACGATCGTGCACCTGCTCGGCGAAGACCCTCCTCTGGGTGTGACGGGTACACATTTGTTCGTTCCTCAAGCTGAACGAGATCCCTTGCCGATTCCCGGTCCCGCTGATCTCTACGTCTGGGATCACATGCTCCACGGACCGGGAGGCTTCCTACCCCTCAAACCCGGACTGACACCCCAAAGGCCCGTGCCAGGACCGAAAGGGCCGACACTCGAACGCCAGCTCATCGAAGATATGCTCGACCACCGCTTGCAGCGCGAACTGATCGCTTTGCGCTCAGCAGCACGAGCTAACTGAGAAACGTCTGATGCGAGGAATTCGACCTTCGAGTACGGCGACCAGGCGTACTGGAAGGAAGAGGACCGCCAAGCATTTGAGGCGAAGGGCATTCGCTATCGAGTCAACCGCCGGGCGCCCGGCGGCAACAAGAACCTGAATGCACGCTGGCGCAAGATCAACCGCGCGCGTTCAAGGACGCGGGCTCGCTGCGAGCCCCCGTTTCGGGTCGTGAATCATCTCTGAGGCTTCGACAAGACCCGCTACCTGAGGATCGCGAAGAACCTGGCGCGAGACGGTGTTTGCGCGCGCCAACCTCTACGCCCTACGCCACGAACTCATGCCACCAGGGCAGACGTGCGTCCTGTGATCGGCCGATCGACGCGAATGCAACCTCGAACGCCCCATTGGGGCCAGAACACGCCCCTCAATGCCGATTCGACCGATCCGCTCGCCGCACACGGCCCTCCCAGCGCCCCGTGTGCAGACCTTCCCTGGGCCGGTTCGGCCAGTGCAAGGAAGGGCAGCGTGAACAGGAGAGTCTGGATGAGTCGCGGCATGGTCGGGTATCCCTGCGAGTGAACTCCGTCATTCTCTTCTTCAGCAATGAGCTCTCGATACCCAAGTCGGTACGTCCGGTCCCCGAGAGTCGTTCTGCGCTGATTCTCGCCTCAGCGAAGAATCGAGAGGGCTTGCGAGCTCTTCTGCCGGTGGATGAAGGAGCAGCGAGAACTCGAATCAGATCGGCTGCGGCGCCTCGAACACTCCGCTCATGCTCTCAGTCCACGTGCACAATAACGGAGTCGCGTGGTCGAGTCCCAGGCCACGCAGCTCATCGGCAAGTGGATGATCGCCCAGAACCAGTCGAAAGCCCTCGGCTCCAGGGCTTGTGAAGGTTCCGCCGCCCTGACTCATGCTGTTTCGATGCGGAAGGCCTTCGATGTAGGTGTAGGTGAAGATCTCCAAGGGTTCGACACCGCTCTCGGCTGCAACCTGCTTGCGCGGTAGGGTGAGCGTGAATACGTGACGCCCGTCCATGACCAGCTTTCCCGTCGCCGAAGTATCGGTGTAGTTGAGGTCGATTTCTTCGACGGTCTTGGGGAACCCCCAGATCCTGAAACCCGCTTCGCAGGTGAAATCCTGATTGACGGGAAGGCGATAGATGAAAGTGCCAGCCTGTTCGGGACTTCCACCCCGCGGCTTCACGAAGAAGATGATGGCCGCTTCGTTGTAGTCGCCGAGGTCGTTGTCCCGGTAGTCGATGATTCCGAGTAGGACCTGGGTCATGCCTGCTGCAGCTTCGACGGGCTCGAACGAATCACCCGGAAGCAGCTTTTCTACGCCCGCCGATTCCACCAGGAACATCGCATTGCCCGACGAAGCATCGCGCACCTCGACCGGCATGCCTACCTTGCGTCCCTGGATCGTGTACTCGGTCACCGCATTCTCCTCGGGCCTTCCGCGATCCCGAGGGCTCAGTGTACACTCAGCGGCCGAGAAAGACGCACATCTGTTCGACGATGCCCGCGGCGGCTCGTTTGTCTGCGATCGAGCCTGCGATCTTCCGCTTTCGTGTGCGGCCGTTGTGTCGTTCGTGCACGCAAATATCGTAGTACTGGTGGCCGTTTCCGACCATGCCCATGTCGATCTGGATCTTCTCGATCTGATCCGCCGGTATCAATTGCGATCGACCCACACCTAATAAGCTCTTGCGCACACTCAACCCGGCAGCATCGACGCGAATCCTCGTTTTGCGTAGCCAGAGCACGATGCTTGCGTAGGCGCATAAGGAGGCGACGATTCCGATCAATCCCTGAAGCATGTTCGGAACACCATTGCTTCCCGAGACGCCAACCATGATTCCCAGCAAGAGAGCGACCGCAGTCACGCTGAGCGCAACGCCCTTGTTTCGCGCCGCGCCAAATTCGAACTCGCGGCCCGCGGCGCCGAACCCGCGAATACGGGCTTCCGAACCTTCGATACGGAACTCATCTGCAGAGACGCCAACCATTTCGGGAGTCTCCAGCTTTTCTTCGACTACTTCCGCGGAGCTATCGGGGGTCTTGAATACGGGAACCTCGAGCAGTTCGCTGAAGTCGACGCCTGGGACCTGTGCGCGGATCTGCAGCCGCCAGATGATCATGTCTCGAGAGTGTTCGACGTCACTGGACGGCAGGTCGTAGGGGATCACGAACGAAACCGGAACCTGACTTCCACGGGGTCCGATGAAGATCGAGCTGCACGGTACGGTCTGTAGCGTTTCCCAGACTACGGACTCGTGCGAGGTGGAATCCCCGTGTCGATTTCGCGTGCGCCGAACACACGCCAGCTTGAGGTCGAAGCCCTTTTCAGGCCGTAGATCCGAAGCCAGCTCGAAGGTGCCCTCAAGTCGACCGCCGATGATCCCGGGGAGTGTCGATAGCTGAAGAAACGCGCTGCCAAAGCGTAGGAAGCGTTGAGTCGCACGCACAGCCCAGATCAGAAGGCCGAGCGTGGCCGCGGGGAACATCAGCGTCATCAGAATCGCGTGGTTTCCCCTGGCCAGTTCTTTCGGCAGGGCAGTGAGCAGAGGGATCGAGAAGGCGCCAAATACGATCGTCATCATCCAGGCGACGAGCATCGCCGTGCGCGTGGAGCCGGAAATTCGGCCGTCTCGCCACTTCTTGTGCAACATCCAGGGCTGGTCGGGATAGCGGGCGAGCATGGCGCCGTTCTGCCGACTCAGCCACAGGTAGAACAGGGGCAGGCCGAGCCCCAGAACTGAAAAGACCAGGCCGATGGCTCCGAGGCCCAGAGATTTCCCGAGAGGACCCGATATCTGGCCGGCCTGGTAGAGCGCGAACAGACCGGCCGCCGCGAACGGTAAACCGAACAATGCGACGAGGATCAAAGCGAAGGGGCCCTGGCTTTTTCCGGTCTTCACGCTTTCTCCCTGGGTGCTTCTTCGGACGACGGCCCCCCAGGTCTGAACAGCGGCCGGTCGAGCCTGTCGGCAACCGACTCGCTCTGACCGGTCCGTCCATTGTAGATTCCCAGGTATGGAACTCAT
>JAAELY010000477.1 GCA_024226335.1 bacterium | reverse complement strand
TCGTCATCGTCCCGATGGAATTCCAGGATCGCATCCGGGGCTTCCTCGGAGTCTGTTGTCGGCACCGGCGGGACTGGGCGAGTGACGACGTCGCGATGCTGCTGATGGTCGGGCAGATCATGACCAACGCCCTGCAGCGAAGACAGGACGATTTGAGGCTGGTGTTGTCACGTGACAAGGCCGAGGCCTCCAACCGGGCGAAGAACATCTTTCTGGCCAATATGTCACATGAGATCCGCACCCCGATGAACGCGATACTCGGCTTCTCGCAGCTCTTTCAGGAAGACGAATCCCTGTCCGAGATGCAACGCGAGCATGGGCGTATGATCTACCTCAGCGGCCAGAATCTTCTGGCGCTGATCGACGACGTTCTGGAGATGTCCAAGATCGAGGCGGGCCGAGTCGTCCTGAGTCCTCAGGCTTTCGATCTTCACGCCCTCCTGACGGAGCTGGCGGAGGTCTTTCGCCCTCGGGCGGAAGCCAAGGGCCTGGAAGTTTGTTTG
>JAAELY010000476.1 GCA_024226335.1 bacterium | reverse complement strand
CGATGAAGTTTACTGGCCACGAGCGGGACTTCTTCGCCGCGGGTGAGGCGGATGATCTGGATTACATGCACGCGCGGTATTGCGATCCGTGTGGGGGGCGGTTCCTCAGTACCGACCCGATCAACTCGGCGGATCCGAAGAACCCCCAGAGCTGGAATAAGTACGCCTACGCTCTGAACAACCCCGTCAAGTTTGTCGATCCCAACGGAGAGGAGACGCAGTTCATCTTCGGCCAGCACACCGAGAATTGGAGTTGCCCCGTTTTCGTGGACACATATGCTCTTGCGAGCAAAGGAGGTCACACGATGCCAAGATCCCGTCCCGCGTACCCACGAGAGTTCCGAGAAGAGATGGTTCGACTGGCTCGCTCGGGTGAGAGTCCGGAGGCGCTGTCGAAGGACTACGAGCCAACCGCGCAGACGATCCGGAACTGGGTCAATCAGGCGGATCGAGATGAGGGCCGTCGCCAAGATGGCCTGACCACCGCTGAGCGCGAGGAGCTGCGCCGGCTGCGCCGGGAGAACCGGCGGCTGCGCGAAGAGCGAGAGATCCTGAAAAAAGCCGCGGCCTGGTTCGCACAGGAGACCGGATCGATCCCGTCGCGGGGTTCGAATTCGTGAGTGCGAACCGGGCCGATCATGCGGTGGTGACGATGTGCGAGGTG
>JAAELY010000475.1 GCA_024226335.1 bacterium | reverse complement strand
GGCTAGCGCCCAACGGCTAATGAATAATCCGGTCTGGCGAACGCAGCTACGGATGATTGCTGAAATATCGGACACAATTTGACGCACGTTATTTGCCGAAAACTGCCTCCTTTTCGGCGGAAACGTTCGTCATGTCAGGATGTCTGGTGTCGCTCGTCTCTTGTATCGCTCGTCCGCGACGAGAGACTCTGGTTTTCGGGGGTGAGGCTCGCCCCGTCCCTCGTTCGGGTGTTCTTCAAGCCAACTTTTTTTCGTGTCTGTCCCCGGATGGAACTATCCTGGGGCTAGGAGCGTCGAAGGCTGTCTGGCCAATGCGCTGCTGTTTCTGGACACACAAAGGACCACAACGATGCGAAACATTCCTCATCTTGGCAAACGCGTGCGCTTTTCGGCCGGCCTGCTCTTGGCCGCACTCGCCGCGGCGGCCGCGAATCGAGCTAACGCCGACGACGTGGTCGGATTTGTCGAGACGTTTGCTCTGGCCGAAGATCGCGCAGAAGTCCTCCAGCAGCTGATTCCCGGGACTGAGGAATACTACTTCTATCACGCGCTGCACTACCAAAACACGGGCCAGCAGGACAAGCTCCGTGACGTGCTCGACCGTTGGACCAAGCGGACGAAGTCGTCCGGGCTGCGCGACCTGATCCAGCGTCGCGAACGGCTGCTCGCCTACGATCGCGATCCGCAAGGAACCCTCGTCTGGCTCCGCAACGAACTGGGGATCCATTTCAGCCACCAGCGTGAGAAAGCACCCGGTCAGAAACCGGATCTGCCGACCAGCCTCGATCCGGCGAGCGTGTCGCGCAAGGCCTTCATTCGTTACGCCACGACGCATCAGGACAACCTGTCCGGCTTCCAGAACTCCGCCCTCGATTGGATCCTTCGAGATGGCGGCGTCGAACTCACCTCGGGGCGCCGCCGGGCTCTGCTCTCGCGGCTCGACCGGCCCGACTACGAAGGGCTCGTCGACCTGATCCTGGCCGACTTCCGCACGAAGGAGAGCCGCCAGTTCGGCGAATTCAATATCCACCGCGCCTTGTTGCTCGCGCAGATGGACGAGCTGCTCGAGAAGAAGCCCGACTTGCGCACGAACACAAACTTCATCCACGCCTACCTGACCAAGCTCGCTCCCAACGCCGATGCAGATGTGAACGACCCGGCGGTCCGCGGAACACATCTCGAGCGGATGTGGGCATTCGTCAAAAATCTCGCGCCGGCCCACAACTCGCTGAAAGCAAACGTCCTCTATGCACTGCTCGATCACCAGCGCAAGACGGGCCGCTACGACCGCGGCCTGTTTGTGACCTACGTCAAGCTGCCTCGCCCGGCACCCTACATGGAACCGCGTTATCTCCAGCTCGACGACGTCCGGCGTTGGCCGGTCAATCTTCGTCAGGACTTTACCGGTTTCACGCGTTGCCGCCCGGTCGGCGACGACACGCCATTGGTCCGCGACTTCTTGCTGCATTTCCTGACCGACGAAGACGACTGCCAGGGGTGGACCGAATGGATCCGCGACACGTTCGTCAAGCCCTTGATGGCCGAAGCCAAGATCGTCTCCGGCGCCGCCGACCCCGAGCGGTGGGCC
>JAAELY010000474.1 GCA_024226335.1 bacterium | reverse complement strand
TTGAGTTTTAGCCTTGCGGCCGTACTTCCCAGGCGGTGCACTTAATACGTTAACTCCGGCACCGCAGGGGTGAATACCCGCGACACCTAGTGCACAACGTTTACGGCGTGGACTACCAGGGTATCTAATCCTGTTTGCTCCCCACGCTTTCGCGTCTCAGCGTCAGTCATCGTCCAGAAGGCCGCCTTCGCCACTGGTATTCCTCCCAATATCTACGGATTTCACCCCTACATTGGGAATTCTGCCTTCCTCTCCGAGACTCTAGCCGACCAGTTTCGGATGCAATTCCAGGGTTGAGCCCTGGGCTTTCACATTCGACTTGATCCGCCGCCTACACGCTCTTTACGCCCAGTAATTCCGAACAACGCTTGGACCCTCCGTATTACCGCGGCTGCTGGCACGGAGTTAGCCGGTCCTTCCTTTGGAGGTACCGTCAAACGCCACGAATATTACCCGTGACGCAGTTCTTCCCTCCTGACAGTGGTTTACGACCCGAGAGCCTTCATCCCACACGCGGCGTTGCTGGGTCAGGGTTTCCCCCATTGCCCAAGATTCCCCACTGCTGCCTCCCGTAGGAGTCTGGACCGTGTCTCAGTTCCAGTGTGACTGATCATCCTCTCAGACCAGCTACCCATCACAGCCTTGGTGAGCTTTTACCTCACCAACAAGCTAATGGGCCGCGGGCTCATCCTCGAGCAGTAGCTTTCAAGAAGAGGCCACTTTTCTCCAAGAGGTTCGAAAACCTCAAGGCCGCATCCGGTATTAGCTAGCGTTTCCACTAGTTATCCCAGACTCAAGGGCAGATTACCCACGTGTTACTCACCCGTGCGCCGCTCTACTCGCTTCCCGAAGGAAACTTTCTCGCACGACTTGCATGTGTAAGGCACGCCGCCAGCGTTCGTTCTGAGCCAGGATCAAACTCTCCAGTTTAGAAAAAACTGAAGTAATCCATGAAAATATCAACTGCCGACGGTGCGAAACCGAATCGGTTGCCCGATCTGGAATAGCGACCGCAGAGCAGTCGTTCGTTTGACGAGAATCCGAACTCATCTGTTCCGAAGCAGAACTTCGAAACACAAGGTCCATGCACTATTCGCTTTTCAAAGACCGAACTAGCGGAGCCAAGGGCGTCCGAACTCCAGCGGCGGGAACGGCGTCGAAGAGACGCGCTCTGCCCCAGAGCGGAGGCGTAGGTTATGGCAGGTCTTCCGGAGTGTCAATTGGGGAACTCCCTCTTTTTTCAGGTACTTCTCGTCTTTCCCCAGATCGGTCTCCCGTTGATCGACGAACCGCCGGGTCAAGCCACCCGAATCCGAGCAAAGCGGCGCTTCCCCACCTGAAGAGTGTGCTCGCCTACTTCGAGGTGAGCTTCGGCTTCCTCGATCCGCACTTCGCCGACTCGGACCCCGCCCTGAGCGATCAAGCGACGGGCCTCACCGCGGCTCTTCGCAAACCCTGATTCAGTCAGAACCCGAATGAGTTCAGTACCTTGGGGCCCGGAAGCGGCCACCTCGAAGAGTGGGATCTCATCGGGCGCCCGGTGCTGGCGAAACACGCGATCGAAGTGGGCTTCGGCTGTGACAGCAGCCGCTGGAGCGTGAAAACGGCTGACAATCGCCCTCGCAAGGGCCGCTTTCAGGTCCCTGGGATTGCCTTTTCCCGCTTCGAGTTCGGCCTTGCCCTGCTCCAGGCCCCAATCGGGCTGGGCCAGAAGATCGATCCAGCGCAGCAGAAGTTGATCGGGAATCGACATCGTCTTGCCGTACATGTCCTCGGGCGGATCCTGGATCCCGATCGAATTGCCCAGCGATTTGGACATCTTCTCCGAGCCATCGGTGCCTTCCAGGAGCGGCATCGTCAGCACGACCTGGGCTTCCTGGCCGTAGGCCCTCTGGATCTCGCGTCCGAGCAGCAGATTGAAAGTCTGGTCGGTGCCGCCCAGTTCCACGTCGGCCTCGAGCGCGACCGAGTCGTACGCCTGTACCAGAGGGTAGAGGAATTCGTGGATGGCGATGGATGTCCCGCTCTGGAAGCGCTTCTTGAAGTCATCGCGTTCGAGCATGCGCGCGACGGGCTGATGAGACGCGAGCCTAATCATCTCCGAGGTCGTCATCTCGTCCATCCACTCGCTATTGAAGCGCACCTCCGCCAGATCCATGTCGAGAAGAGCCTCTACCTGCTCGGTGTAGGTAAGCGAGTGGCGCCGCACGTCCTCCCGCGTCAGTGCGGGGCGAGTTTTGCTGCGACCTGTCGGATCGCCAATCATTGCTGTGAAATCACCGACGAGGAAAATGATCGTGTGCCCGAGCGCCTGGAGTTCACGCAGCTTTTCGAGCGGAACGGAGTGTCCCAGATGAAGATCGGGCGCAGACGGGTCGCAGCCGTACTTGATGCGCAGGGGGCGTCCCTTCGCGAGCTTGGCCGCAAGTTCTTCTTCGGAAACGAGCGTGTCGCTGCGCCCGCAGAATACTTCGATCTGTTCTTTGGTCGATCGACTGCTCATTGCGTCTCCCGCGAGGCGCGTATCACCTCTGACTCCGTCACCACGAGATTCATTGGAATGTCCCATTCTTCAAAGGGCAGCGTCTCGACGATGCGATCGGCATAACAAATACCGACGCGCAGCGCATCAGGGGAAGCCTCTGCGAGCGCTCGGTCGTAGTAGCCACCGCCACGCCCCAGACGCCCGCCGGTGCGATCGAAGAGTAGCCCCGGAACCACGAAGAGGTCGATCTTCCGAAGGTCCACGCGCAGGGCTTCAGGACCCGGCTCGAGGATGCCCCGGTAGCCTGGTCGCAGGGGCTTGTCCGGTCTGACCTCTCGGAACTCCATCCCCGAGGGAATGAGCCTGGGCATGGCCGCGCGCCCCCCGCGCTCGGCGATGTGCCGGAGCGCGGTCCCAAGCGGCACTTCGTCCTGGATGGCCGCGTACAACGCCACTCGCGAAGCGCTCAACAGCTCGGGCATCGTCAGAAGTCGCTCGAGTACTGTACGGGTCGCCTCGCGACGATCGCCCCCGCCGAGTTGGAGTGCGGAGCCGCGCAGCGCTCGCTTGCGCCGCGTCACTTCCGATTCGGCCATCCGTCGCCTCAGGCGGATTCGACCAGATCGATCAACGCCTGCACACGATCCTTGGGGATCGTCAGATTGTTGCGGAAGCGCAGCAACTCGCTGGCGATGTTCAACAGACCCAGCACCGCTGCATCCTGGGTATCGGGCGTCCCCTTGCGGATCTCGTTCAACACGCGATCGACATACTCTTCAACGGCCGCCAGATGCTCGGGTTCTTCATCACTGCGGATCTTGTATTCGCGACCGAGAATCTTGATGCTCTTCCGGTTCCCGGATTGCGCGCGCTTGGCGTCCATGCGTTCCTCTAGTCTCGCTTCGAATCGGCGGCAACCTGTTCAGTGGCGTCGGTAGCGCGTTCCAGTTCGTCGAGCTGTGCGATGAGTCGGTCGAGCCGAGCCGCCACCTGGGTGCGCTGTTTTTCGGACTCGCCGATCTGCTGATCCAGTAGCGCGAGCTGACGATCGCGGTCGCGAATCACACCTTCGAGTTCACCGATCGTCTTGCGACTCTCTCGATAACGCGCGAGCAGCTGCTCGATGTGTTCCTCGAGAATCGGGAAGAGTTCAGCGCCGTCCAGCTCTTGGCTGGTGCGACCGTCATTGCCGGAGAGTTCCGCCTGTCCTGCAGAATCGCTCATGCGAGACGCGTCCTTTGGGGCGAGACCTGCTCGAATGCTTCAAGGACCCCCCTTTCCCGAAGCCGGCATTTTTTCGGTTACCCCGATCTTTCACCGACGAAGGGCTGGCGTCAAGAGTTGAAAACAGTTTGCACAGCCTCGTTTACGCGTGGTTCGCAAAGCTGCGCCGCAAGATCGGTCTGGCGCGGGGCCCCGCAGGTCCCTCCCGCCGCCCCGAAAGGTCAATTTGGACCTGCTTGACACGAGTTCAGCGTGTCGGTTAGCCTAGAATTGAAGATTTCTCCGGTAAATCCCGCGCTTCCAGGCGCAAAAAAACGCCACTCCTGAACAGTCGCACTCCGATTTTGCTCGGCGCAAGCTCGGCACGCAGGTATGGTACTGAATCGGCGGGGGGGGGGGCGCGCACGACCGGGGGCATTCAGCTTGCGACCCGACCCCCTGGCAATGCTGAGTCAAGGGTCGGGGTGTCTTCGCGTCGCGCTCAGCCAGAACTCAGTTCGGCGACGCAACACAGAGACAGCTGACGGCCGGGGCAAAGATCAAGCGATGAACGAGAGAATGGAAACGTCTGAGAGGAACGGCGCATGAGCCATCCGGGAATGCCGGAAAAACAGGGACTTTACGATCCGAAATTCGAGCACGATGCGTGCGGTATCGGGTTTGTCTGCGACATCGAAGGGCGCCGGTCACACGAAGTCGTGCAGCGCGGACTCCAGGTTCTCGTCAACCTCACGCATCGCGGCGCGGCCGGTTCCGACCCCGAAACCGGCGACGGAGCCGGAATCCAGCTTCAGATTCCTCACGGTTTCCTGCTCAAGGCGTGTGCCACCACGGGCATTCAGCTGCCCGAACTCGGTGAATATGGCGTGGGTCAGGTATTCCTGCCCGTCGACGCGAGCCGGAGAAAGGCCTGTGAGGAACTGCTGGAAGAATTCGTCTCCTCGGAAGGTCAGCACGTTCTCGGCTGGCGCGACGTTCCTATCGTTCCCGAAGAAATCGGAGTCACCGCACGACGCCAATGCCCGTTCGTGCGGCAGATCTTCATCCTACCGGGAGCGGACCTCGATGCCGACGCCTTCGAACGCAAGCTCTTCGTCATCCGCAAGCAGGTGGAGCAGGCCGCGCGCGAACGCGACCTGAAAGACTTCTACGTCTGCAGTCTGTCCGGACGCACGATCGTCTACAAGGGATTGCTGCTCGCCTATCAGATCAAGCAGTTCTATCCCGACCTCGCCGATCCGGCCATGGAGACTTCTCTGGCACTGGTTCACCAGCGCTATAGCACCAATACCTGGCCCACCTGGGATCTGGCACAACCGTTCAGGACGCTCTGTCACAACGGCGAGATCAACACGGTGCGAGGCAACCACAACTGGATGCGCGCACGCGAAGCGATCATGAAGTCCGATCTCTGGGGCGATGACATCCACAAGATCTTCCCGATCATCACGCCGCATTTCTCTGACTCGGCGCAGATCGGCAACGCTCTGGAATTCCTGTCGCTGTCCGGACGCGACATCGCCCATGCCATGATGATGCTAGTTCCCGAAGCCTGGGACCGCGACCCGCTGATGCCGGATCAGAAGAAGGCTTTCTACCAGTACCACCAGTGCTTGATGGAGCCCTGGGACGGACCTGCCTCCATGGCCTTCACCGACGGAACACGAGTCGCCGGAGTTCTCGATCGCAATGGCCTGCGCCCGTCGCGCTACTGGGTGACGAAAGACGGTTTCATCGTCCTGAGTTCCGAGGCCGGCGTTCTTCCGATCAACCCCGAGGACGTCAAATACAAGGGACGTCTGCAACCCGGTCGCATGCTTCTGATCGACACCGAGCAGGGACGAATCATTCCCGATGAGGAACTCAAGTCCTACTACTCGGGTCGACAGCCGTACCGGGAATGGGTCGACGCCAATCTGGTAAAGCTGGGCGATCTGCCAGAACGCCAGCTGCGCCCGGTACCCGATGGAGAGAGCGATCGACTCAAACGTCAGCAGATGTTCGGCTACACACTCGAAGACCTGCGCGTATTGATCGCACCGATGGTCGCCAATGGCGGCGAAGCGACTGGCTCAATGGGCAATGATACGCCGATTGCGGCGTTATCCGATCGCCCTCACCTGCTGTTCAACTACTTCAAGCAGATGTTCGCTCAGGTTACGAACCCCGCGATCGATTCGATCCGCGAAGACAGCGTGATGTCGCTGATCTCCACTGTGGGCGCTGAGCGAAATCTTCTCGAAGAAACACCCGAGCACGCCCGCTTGCTGCAACTCGACCAGCCCGTATTGCGCACCGAGGATCTCGAAAAGATCCGTCAGGTGGAACATCCGCACCTCAGAGCTGTAACGATCGCCTGCGTATTCGAAGAACCGGCCGACGGGAACAACGCTGAGGCCAATCTGCGAATCGCGCTCGATCGGATTCGCAGCGAAGCGGTGGATGCCGTGCACAGCGGTGCCAATGTATTGATCCTCTCGGATCGGACCGCGGGCTCCAACAAGCTGCCCATTCCCAGTCTGCTGGCCACCGGCGCAGTCCACCATCATTTGATCGGTGAAGGCCTGCGGATGCTCTGTGGCCTGATCGTCGAAACCGGCGAAGCACGCGAGATTGCGCACTTCGCCGTCCTGATCGGTTACGGCGCAGCCGCAGTCAACCCGTACGTCGCTTTCGACACAATCCGCGAACTACTGGTTGAAAGTGCGTTCGTTCCTCAGGACATCGGCTTTGAGCAGGCCGTCACGAACTATACGCAGGCCATCGGCAAGGGCTTGCTGAAGATCTTTGCAAAGATGGGCATCTCGACGCTGGCGAGTTATCGCGGCGCCCAGATCTACGAAGCGGTCGGTCTCTCACAACCTGTCGTCGACGAGTTCTTTACAGACACCACTACGCGTATCGGTGGTTCCGATCTCTGGTCGATCGCCGAAGAAGCGCGTCTGCGCCACGAATACGCCTACCCGCGCAATGGTCAAGTGAACGACCAACTGGATCAAGGCGGTGAGTACCAGTGGAGACGTGGCGGAGAGCGGCACCTACTCAATCCGCAGACGATCCAGACAATTCAGCGAGCGACTCGCAACAACGACTACGAGCAGTACCAGGAATACGCGGAAATGATCAACGATCAGTCCCGCGAGTTGTACACCATCCGCGGCATGCTGCGTTTCAAGAAAGATGGGCGAACACCGATTCCCATCGACGAAGTAGAAGCCGAAGAGAGCATCCTGAAGCGCTTCTGTACGGGCGCGATGTCCTTCGGTTCGATCAGCTCCGAAGCCCACGAAACCCTCGCGATTGCCATGAACCGTATCGGCGGCAAGAGCAACAGCGGAGAAGGCGGAGAAGATCCGGCGCGTTTCACACGCGATCCCAATGGCGACTGGCGCCGCAGCGCGATCAAGCAGGTCGCCTCGGGCCGCTTCGGTGTCACCAGCTGGTATCTCACGAACGCTGACGAGCTTCAGATCAAGGTGGCCCAGGGAGCAAAGCCCGGTGAAGGCGGCCAGCTACCTGCGCATAAGGTCAACAACACCATCGCCCGTGTACGAAACTCGACGCCAGGTGTGGGATTGATCTCTCCTCCGCCTCACCACGACATCTATTCGATCGAAGATCTCTCGCAATTGATTCACGATCTGAAGAATGCCAACCCCTCCGCGGATATCAGCGTCAAGCTGGTCTCGGTCAGCGGCGTGGGCACGATCGCAGCCGGTGTATCCAAAGGTCACGCCGAGTCGGTACAGATCGCGGGTTACGAAGGCGGTACGGGCGCTTCGCCTCAGACTTCCATCAAACACGCGGGAGTGCCTTGGGAAATCGGCCTGTCCGAAACCCAACAAGCCCTGGTCATGAACGATCTGCGTGGACGGATTCGCGTGCACGTCGACGGTCAGTTCCGAACGGGCAAAGATGTGGCCATCGGTGCAATGCTGGGAGCAGACGAGTTCGGCTTCGGCACGATCGCGCTCGTATCGCTCGGGTGTATCGTGATGCGCGTCTGCCACCTCAATACCTGCCCGGTCGGCATCGCCACCCAGAACAGCGACTTGCGCAAGAATTTCTCGGGCTCTGCGGACTACGTAGTCAACTTCTTCCGATTCATCGCACGCGAACTGCGCGAGATCATGGCTGAACTGGGCCTGCGCACGATCGACGAGATGATTGGCCGCACAGACCTGCTCGAACCGAACCCCGACATCCGACCGTGGAAACTGAGAGAACGCGGGCTCGACTTCGCGGCCATCCTGAAGCAACCGACACCCCCTTTTGAAGGCGTCGCCGTTCACCGCGTCACGAGTCAGAATCACGGACTCGAAGACGCTCTGGACCACCGGATGATCGAAGCGTGTCAACCGGCCATCAAGAAGACCGAGCCGGTCCAGATGGAACTGCCGATCCGCAACGTCAATCGCACCGTCGGCGCGATGCTCGGACATGAGGTCTCGAAGAGACACGGCCTCGAAGGCCTGCCCGACAATACGATTCGCATCCGCTTCACCGGCAGCGCCGGCCAGAGCTTCGGCGCATTCGTTCCGCACGGCATCACGCTGACGCTGGTTGGCGATTCCAACGACTATACGGGCAAGGGTCTCTCAGGCGGCCGGCTCGTCGTGTATCCACATCGCGACTCGACGTTCAAACCGAGCGAAAACATCATCATCGGCAACGTGACGCTGTACGGCGCAACCGGCGGAGAGGCGTACTTCCGCGGGATGGCCGGCGAACGCTTCTGTGTGCGCAATAGCGGCGCCATCGCGGTAGTCGAAGGTGTGGGCGATCACGGCTGCGAGTACATGACCGGCGGACGGGTGGTCGTTCTGGGTCCGACCGGACGCAACTTCGCAGCCGGAATGAGCGGCGGCATCGCGTACGTGCTCGATCCAGTCGGCAAGTTCCCCGACCTGTGCAATCCGGGCCTTGTGGATCTGGAGAGGGTCGAATCGGAAGAGGACGCGCGCGAACTGCGGAGCATGATCGAAGCGCATTTCCGCCACACGCGGAGCAATACAGCAGAGCAGGTACTGGAAAAGTGGGCGACCACCATGCCGCGTTTCGTAAAAGTGATGCCGCGAGACTACAAGCGAGCACTCCAGGGTATCGAGTTCGCGGACGGGAGCAGCTAGACATGGGCAAGGTCACAGGGTTCCTGGAGCACGCGCGAGAAACGCCGTCCAAGCGAGATCCGAAAGAGCGGATCCAGGACTACCTCGAGGTCTATGTCGATCCGACTGAAGAACAGGTTCGCACTCAGGGATCTCGCTGCATGGACTGCGGCGTACCGTTTTGCAACAACGGTTGTCCTCTCGGAAACATCATTCCCGACTTCAACGACCTGGTCTATCGGAACAAGTGGGAAGATGCCCTGGCTCGCCTGCATCGCACCAATTGCTTCCCGGAATTCACAGGACGCATCTGTCCGGCACCTTGCGAATCAGCCTGCGTCCTGGGCATCAACGAGGACCCAGTCACCATTGAGTTCATCGAGAAGAGCATCATCGAACGCGGCTTTGCAGAAGGTTGGGTCAGACCGCAGCCGCCGGAGATTCACACCGCCCAGCGCGTCGCCATCATCGGCTCCGGACCATCGGGACTCGCGGCCGCCTCTCAACTGAATCGCGCGGGCCATTCCGTGATCGTCTTTGAACGCAATGACCGCATCGGCGGCCTGCTGCGCTACGGAATTCCGGATTTCAAGCTCGAAAAGCACGTGATCGATCGGCGCATCGGTGTCTTGAAGGACGAGGGCATCGAGTTCCGCACGGGCATGCACGTTGGCGTGAACATCTCGGCGCGCGAGATCCTCGCCAACCACGATGCGATGCTATTGACGGGCGGCGCCGAAAATCCTCGAGACCTTCCCATTGCGGGTCGCGATCTGGGCGGCGTGCATTTCGCGATGGAGTTCCTCGAGCAATCCAACCGACGCGTTGCCGGTGATGAAGTACCGGAAGCCGACGCGATCCTCGCGACGGGAAAGAACGTACTGGTTCTCGGTGGAGGTGATACCGGTGCCGATTGCATCGGAACGAGCCATCGTCAGGGCGCCAAGCACGTGTACAACTTTGAACTGCTGGACAAGCCACCAAAGGAACGAGCGGATTCAGCTCCCTGGCCGCAGCATCCGGCACCGACTGAATTGCTGCGAACCTCGACTTCACACGAGGAAGGCGGAAGTCGGGACTGGTGCATCTCGACCACACTGCTCTCGGGGAGCAATGGCCATGTCGAAAAGATGGAGGCCGCACGGGTGCGCTTCGGCGACCCGGATCCGGAGACCGGCCGCCGTCCGATGGAGAACATCCCGGGTAGCGAGTTCACACTCGACATCGATCTGGTCCTGCTCGCCATGGGCTTTCTGGGCCCCGTAAAGACCGGCATGCTCGAGGAACTGGATCTCGAACTCGATGCCAGGGGCAACGTCGCGACGCAGGGCTTCGCGACGAGTCGACCCGGGGTGTACGCCGCAGGTGATATGAGACGCGGCCAGTCCCTGGTCGTCTGGGCGATCGCAGAGGGCCGTCAGGCAGCGGCGCAGATCGATCGCGATCTGCGTGCAGCCTCGTCAGGCGTCGAGAAGCGCTCGTAGTCTGGCTGGCACATTCGTAAAAATGCCGTCGACGCCGAATTCGACCAGTTCGTTCTGCTTTTCCGCATCGTCGACCGTATAAACGTGCACTCGGAAGCCTTCGTCGTGCAACTCTGCCGTGCGCTCTCGCGAAACGAGTGACACGAAAAGATGGCAGGCTTCCGCTGACAGACGGCGAGCTCGTTCCTCGACCTTCTCTGCCGACCGGGACGATACGAGCAGTCCAATGCGGGCGCGAGGCTCCAGGCTGCGGACCCGCGCCAGGATCGAGTCGTAGAAAGACGAGAAGAGCGTCCGCTCGATCAGCCCACGCGAGTTCACTTCCTCGAGCACGCGCGCCTCGAGCCCTTCGTAGTCGGCATCTCCGGAACGCTTGAATTCCAGGTTGAAAGAGATTCGCTTGCCGAACGAGTCCAGAGTCTCGACCAGAGTCGGCACGCCTGGCTGGCGCGAACGCAATTCTTCGAGCGTGAGATCAGCGACGTCGATGCCGTCGATCTTGTCGTCGTGGTAGAGCGCGATCTCGCCGCAGCGCATCAGGTGCAGGTCGGTCTCGATCATGTCGGCCCGTTGATCGATGGCCAGAGCAAAGGCCTCGAGCGTATTCTCGGGCGCGTCAACCGAAGCACCCCGGTGGGCAATATTCAAGAAACTCATATCAGCGCCCTCGCACGCGGCCAACTGCGCTCAGCCAACCTTCGTATAGTTGTTCACGACGCGAAGCGTCGAGTTGCGGTTCAAAGCATCGCTCTTCCTGCCAGTTTTCTCCGATCTGGCTGCGATCCTTCCAGAATCCGGTCGAAAGCCCGGCGAGATATGCAGCGCCGAGCCCGGTGGTCTCGAGAATCACAGGACGCCTCACGGGAATGCCGGTGATATCGGCTTGAAACTGCATCAAGAAGTCGTTCGCGGTCGCGCCACCGTCGACCTGGAGTTGCGCAATGCTCAGGCCGGAATCCTTTTCGAAACACGTCAGTACGTCGCGGCTCTGATAGGCAATCGACTCCAGAGTGGCGCGGATCACGTGAGCGCGACTGGAACCCCGGGTCAGCCCGAGCAACGCCCCGCGCGCATCGGGATCCCAGTACGGCGCGCCCAGTCCGGTAAACGCGGGAACCAGGTAGACGCCGCCGGTGTCATCGACACTCCGCGCCTGTGCCTCGCTTTCCGTAGCATCCGATAGGAGCCCGAGTTCGTCGCGAAGCCATTGCACGGCTGCACCCGCCACGAAGATCGAACCCTCGAGCGCGTACTCGACGCGATCCCCGATCCCCCACGCGATCGTGCTCAAGAGCCCCGACTCCGATCGGCGCAGTTCATCTCCGGTGTTCATCAACATGAAACAGCCAGTGCCGTAGGTATTCTTGACCGACCCCGGCTCGAAGCAGGCCTGGCCGAATAGCGCCGCCTGCTGGTCTCCCGCAGCACCCGCGATCGGAATTCGCGCACCTTCCAGTATGTCGGCGTGGGTCCTTCCGAACTCGCCGCTGGAGGATCGCACCTCCGCCAGCATCTTCTCCGGAATATCGAGCGCCTCGAGCAGATCGGGATCCCAGCGCAGCTTCTGGATGTCGTAGATCAATGTGCGCGAAGCGTTGCTGTACTCGGTCGCGTGAACCTCACCGCCAGTCAGCTTGTAGATCAGCCAACTATCGATCGTTCCGAAGGCGAGTTCTCCGCGACGTGCGCGCTCGAGCGCGCCATCGACGTGATCGAGAATCCACTTGATCTTCGTTCCAGAGAAATAAGCGTCCACCACGAGACCGGTCCGCTCGACGAAAAGATCTTCGAGTCCTCGTCGCTTCAGCTCATCGCAGATCGGGACCGTCTGACGCGATTGCCAGACGATCGCGTTGTAGATCGGCTCACCCGTCGAGCGATCCCAGACGACCGCAGTCTCGCGTTGATTCGTGATTCCGATCGCTGCGATCTCGCCCGCCGCAATCCCCGCCTTCTCGACGGTCCCCCGCAGCGCTCGCAACTGGGTGTCCCAGATCTCGCTGGCGTCGTGCTCGACCCAGCCCGGCTCAGGATAAATCTGTGTGAATTCGTGCGCCTCGCTCGCGACGATATTGCCGGCGCGATCGAAAAGCAGTGCTCGGGAACTGGTAGTCCCCTGATCCAGGGCCAGGACGTAATTCGACATTGCCCTGGAGATATCAGCTCGCTACGAGGGTTTCAACTGACGGGGATGCCCGCCAGGGTGCGCAATTCGTCGAAGCTGGTCTGCAATCCCGTCCGGAACTCGCGCAGATCGGCCATCACGTCGTGATCTGCATTCAGGCCCCAACAGAGTCGACCGTCGTAGCTGAACAGCGCGATTCCCAGGCCCTGACTCGCGAACAGCGGGACGATCGGAAAAGTCTCCAGGAGCTTGGCGCCGACCAGATACAACGGAATCTGCGGACCAGGCACATTGGTGACGATCATGTTCGCGGGCAAGAAGACGTTCTGAAGACGCGTTCCCAGCGACAGTAACGTGGTTCCCGTCCACTCCGTCACGGCGCTGAGGACGTCTGCTCCCAACGCCCCCTGGGAACCCTTGAGATGCCCGGTCGCCTCGCGCACGAGTTCCAGGCGCGTCATCGGATCGTCTTCTCCCACCGGAAGCGGCACGATCCAGGCCGACACGCGATTGCCCATCGCTCCCTTGTCCGAAGGCGAGCGCATGCTGACCGGTGCCGAGACCTTGAAATCGATATCGGTGACATCGACACGGCGATAGCGCAGGAACGATCGGACGGCCCCCGCCACGACGGTCAGCACCACATCGTTCACCGTGCCGCCGAGTTTGTCCTTGACCATCTTGACGTCATCGAGATCGGTCACGATCCAGTCGAAACGGCGATGTGGACCGATGGGAAGATTGATGGGGGTACTCGGCGCGGGAGACAGGCCGCTGCGCACGAGTTCTCCGACACCGCGCAAGGCATCGCGGGGATCGGTTTCGCCCATCGACTCGCGCACACGTTGCGCCATCTCGAACGGACCCGTCAATACCTGGCCGACGTCATCGCGCATCAACTCGAGCGCAGAAGGATGCGGACGCGGTACGAAGCTCGGTGCCGTTCCAATCTCCTCGTTTGGGTCCAGGCTCATCAAGACCATCATCAGATCCGAGCCCGCGGCACCGTCGATCATGCAGTGATGCACCTTGGTGATCAGCGCGAGGCGATTGCCGTAGTCGAGCCCCTCGACGACCCAGGTCTCCCAGAGTGGACGACGGCGGTCCAGTTGCTGTGAGGTGATCCGTGCGATCAGCTTCTTGAGCTGGTCATCGGTTCCGGGCCGGGGTAGAGAGGTGTGCCGAACGTGATAGTCGATATGGAAATGCTCGTCGTCGATCCAGACCGGAATGCCTCGCAATGGCGTGTAGGCCAGCCGCTGTCGGTAGCGGGGAATCCTATGCAGGCGCGCCGCGATGAAATCGCGCACGCGCTGGATGTCGACACCGCCCTCTTCCGTCTTCAGACCGCCGGATTCGGCCAGAAAAACGGCCCCCACATGCATATGGGTGTTGGGCCCCTCCGCAGCCAGGAAGGCCGCATCCTGAGCAGAGAGCCGCTCAAAGCGATAACTCGACACGTGGGGCTCCTTCTGCAGGTAGGGGATCTGGAACCAGCCTACACCAGAGGACAGGGGGCTGGGAAGCAAATCAGGAGGGAGTGGCTTCGCCCGAATCGGCGGGGGCGAAAAGCGCCCGGGCGAACTCTTCGGCATCGAAGTCGTACAGATCTCCCACGCCCTCGCCCATGCCCACATACCGGACGGGCAGGCCGATTTCCTGGGCGATTCCCAATACGACGCCACCTTTCGCAGTCCCGTCGAGTTTGCTCAACAGGATGCTCGACACGGTGACCGAGCGAGAGAATTCCTGCGCCTGGCGGATCGCATTCTGCCCGGTGTTTCCATCGAGTACCAGAATAACCTCGTGCGGAGCGCTGGGGATCTCCTTCTGCACGACCCGCTGGATCTTGTTCAACTCGTCCATCAAGCCCTGGTCCGTCTGTAGACGCCCTGCGGTGTCGATGATCACCACGTTGACGTCTCGAGTCGGCGCGGATTTCACGGCATCGAATGCGACCGATGCCGGATCTCCGCCCGGTGTGCCCTTGACGATGTCGACACCGGCCCGCTCGGCCCACACCGCCAGCTGATCGATCGCGGCTGCGCGATAGGTATCTGCAGCCGCCACCATCACTCGCTTGCCCTCGGTCATATAGCGGTGAGCGAGCTTGCCAATCGAGGTCGTCTTGCCCGATCCGTTCACACCTACCACCAGGATCACGTGCACCGGTTCAGCCAGTTCAACGTGCGCGGGTGGCAATCCCGCCAGGATCTCGACGGCGCGGGACTCGAGCCGAGCCGTCACCTCGCCGGGACTCGACGCAGAGCGCGCCACCTGAAGCAGATCATCGGCGGTCGCGACCCCCAGGTCCGCAGCGAACAGGATCTCTTCCACCTCTTCGAGCGTCTGACTGTCGAGTTCGCCCTTTCCCGAGAGCAGATTCTGAAGACGGCCGATGAATGCCTTGCGGCTGATTCGCAGACCGCGCTTGTAGTCCGGTGCGACACGGGGCGGAGCCGGTGCCGGAGTTGGCGGCGCTGCGGCCGCGGGCGGCCTCTCTTCGACCACCGGCTCCGCAGCAATCGGCTCCGCGATCTCGAGCGGAGGTGGCTCGTAGGCAGGAGCGGCGGCCGGCGGCGGCGTGGCGGCCCGGGCGGTTTCGTCTCCTCTCCGCTCCAGAGCTCGGTCGCGCAGAGCGCGCGGGTAGGCGATCCCGATGCAGACCAGGAGGCCGAGGAGCAGGGAGGCGATACCTCCGAGAAATAGAGTTTCTACGAGCGCTTGCGGCATGGCCGGCGCAGTCTACGAAACCAGATCGACGGTGACGAGCTTGGAAAGACCCGGCTCCTGCATGGTCACGCCGAACATCGTGTCGGCGATCTCTATCGAGGCCTTGTTGTGGGTAATCATCAAGAACTGCGACGCCGTCGCCATTTCCCGCAGCAATCCGTTGAAACGCCCCGCATTGGCGTCGTCGAGTGCAGCATCCACCTCATCCAGCAGGAAGAACGGCGACGGTTTGACCGTGAAAATCGCCATCAATAGCGAGATCGCCGTCAGGGTCTTCTCGCCTCCGGAGAGCAGATTCACGTTCTGCAGCTTCTTGCCCGGCGGCATTGCGGAAATATCGATTCCCGCCTCCAGCACGTCTTCCGATTCCGTCAGCGACAGATGCGCCCTTCCCCCGTCGAACATCCGCGGGAAAATGACCCGGAATTCCTTGTCGATGGCCTCGAAAGTCTGGCGGAACAGATTGCGACTGGTGCGATTGATGCGCCCGATGGCACCGCGCAGCCGTTCGATGGAGAGTTCGAGATCGCCTTTCTGCTCGCTCAGATAGCGATGGCGTTCGGAGACTTCCTCGTACTCTTCGATCGCACCCAGGTGGACGTCGCCCAGCGAGCGCAAGGTCTGGCGAAGCTTTTCGAGTTCGGCTTCGCGCTGGGCTGGATCGCCAGCCAGTTGCTCTTCGGTGGGCTCGTAGGCCGCGATGTCCAGATCGTAGCGCTCGCGCATGCGCTCGATCACCTGGTCGCGCTTCAAGCGCGCTTCCTGCAATGAGAGTTCGAAATTCGACAGCTGTTCGCGATGCGTTTCGCGGACCTGGTGGGCCTCACGGACGGATTGGTCGACCGACTCGAGCGTCTGGGCACTGCTCTCATAGGCTTCTCGCAGCTGATCCTGGCCGAGGCGGAGCTGTTCTTCGTCGCCGATCTTCTCGCTCAACTCGCGAGAGGCTTCCTCGCACGAGCGCTGCAGCGTTTCCGCGCGCTCGCGCGCATTGTCGACCTCTTCCTTGCGCCGATTGATCCATTCGTGCGCCTCATCGACGCTGTTCTGCAGGCGATCGCGAGCCTCCAGCAACTGGTCGCGTCGCGCACCCAGTTCGGCCAGTTCGATGCGCGACTGGACGAGCCGCTGTTCCGTCCGTTCGACCTCGCGGATCAGTGTCTGGATCTCTTCGGAGAGTTCCCGGCGCAGAAGCTCGGCCTTCGCGCGGGACTGCTCGAATTCGGAGCGCCGCTCGGCCAGCTCATCGAGCCGCTCGGCATTCCGCTGCGTCTGCGAGAGCAGGGCCTCTTTGCCCGTGCGATGCCCCTCGACCAGCTGCAGAGCTTCCTTGCTGCGCTCTCGGGTTCGTTCCAGGTCCTTTTCCAGATTGACCACGGCCAACTCAGCGGTGTGGCGGCGATTTCGGGTGTTCTCGATCTCGGCTTCCAGCTGCAGACCGCGCTCGTTGAGCTCGGCCAACTCCACGGCCAGGGCCTCGCAACGCGGCTCCAGGCTTTCGAGCTCCGCGGCCAGGCGCCGGATCTCGCCGGCCCGACTCAACGCACCCGGAGGAACCCCGAGCCCGCCTGTGAGCGTCCCACTGCGATCCAGGATCTCGCCGTCTCGAGTCACGAAAACCGCAGGACAGCCTCCGATGCCGAAACGATCGATCGCCTGTTGCAGATTGTCGACCACGTAGACATCGGCCAGCAATCGCTGCACGAGATGCAAGTAGCGCTCGTCGACATCGAGGAAATCGCTCAGGGATCGACCCAGGGGAACGAAGCCCGTCTCGCCCGAGACCTCACCTGCGCCCAGGGGAAGCAGCGTGGCGCGTCCCACCGACTTCTCGCGCAGATGCGCGAGAATCGACAAGGCGGCGTCGGAACCTTCGACCAGCAGTGATTCGAGCCGACCCGCCAGAACCGCTTCGAGAGCCGGCTCCAGGCCGTCTGCCACGCGGATCACGTCGGTCAGGCGGGCGCGAATTGCGCCGCGCTCAGCGGCCGGAATCTGCTCCAGAAGCGCGGCCGCGCGCATGGACTCGCGTCGTTCGATCTCGCGCTGCGACTCCAGTTGCGCCGCCACCTGGTGCAGGCGCTCGCGCGTCTGACCGAGCGTCTCGGTCAACTCCTCGGAACGGGCGCGCAGCTCGTCTCCGCTGCGAAGCTGCTCGGCGAAGAGCCGCCCGAGTTCTTCGCTCTCGGCCAGACCGCGACGCAGACGCGCCTCGATGCCCGCTTCGTCGCGGCGCAGCGCATCGGCTGCCTCGGTACCCTGCTCCAGCGCTTCGTCGTTCTCGCGCAGACGGATTTCCAGTTCGTTGCGGCGATCTTCGAGGGCTTCGCCCTGGCTCTCGATCGTCGCCTCGTCCGCAGAAAGCTCGACCAGGCGCGCCTGGAGTCCTTCGCGGCGGCCTTGCAAAGCCGAGAGCTTTTCGGACTCTGCGCGCAACTCGCCATCGCGTCGCGCCAGATCGGTTTCGTCCGCGCTGAGACGCTCCTGGACCGAAGACAGCTCGCCGACCGCCTCGTTCAAGGAAATGATGTGGGCGCCGTGCTGCTCTTCGAGTTCTCGCACCTCGGATTCTCGTTCGTCCGCCAGCTGCAGGAGCCCCTCGCGCTCGCGACGCTCGTAATCCACGCGACTTTCGAGCGACTGGATGGCCGAGCGGACCGAGTACAGTTTCTCGCTCATCTGCTGGAGTTCGCGCTCGTGGTCCAGATGGGCGCGCCGCCCCGTTTCCAGTTCCGCCTCTTCACGGGACACGCGCGCGTCGAGTTCCGACGCCTCCGCACGCAATCGCTCGAAGTTCGACTCGCTATCGGCGAGAGCGTCCGCTTCGCACGTGTACTCCTGCTTTGCGACGACGAGTTCGAGATCGCGCAGTTCCGCCTTGAGTTTCTTGAAGCGCTTGGCCTTCGCGGCCTGGCGATCGAGGGCACCGATCTGGCGCTTGAGTTCGATGAGAATGTCGTTGACGCGCAACAGATTCTGCTCGGTCGACTTCAGCTTGGACTCGGTTTCGCGACGCCGCTGCCGGTATTTCCCGATGCCCGCAGCCTGCTCGAAGATCTGTCGTCGATCCTCGGGCTTGTTCGAAACCAGGTCCGCGATGTGCCCCTGCTCCACAATCGTGTAGCCGCGCGTGCCGACGCCCGTGTCGAGGAAGAAGTCGAGCACGTCGCGCAGTCGGCAGTGCGTCTTGTTGATCAGGTACTCGCTCTCTCCCGAGCGGTACAGACGCCGCGCAACCTGGATCTCGGAAAACCCGTCGTAGGGCGGCACGGCCAGACCGTCGGAATTGTCGAGCGTGAGAACGACCTCGGACATGCCAATGGGCTGTCGCTTGTCCGAACCGGAGAAGATCATGTCTTCCATGATCGAGCCGCGCAGGCGACGGGGATTCTGCTCGCCCATCACCCAACGCAGGGCGTCGATCACATTCGATTTGCCGCAGCCGTTCGGGCCGACGATTGCCGAGATTCCGCGATCAAACGCGAGCACCGTTCGATCGGCGAACGATTTGAACCCCGTGATCTCAAGAGAACGGATTCGCACCCGAGCCTCGTCTTTGCTTCCGCTGGTATCCGACTCGGGGGGGACGGCCAGCGGCAGAGCAGGAGGATGAAATTGACTGCCCCAGAATTAGCACAGACGCAGCTGGCGTGTAAAGACCTCTATTTTCCGCCTAAGGGCTCGTTTTCCCTTTGTTTCCCGAGGCTTCAGGAGCGGGTGTTCAGGCGGCATCCTGGGCGGCGTACTGCAGTTGATAGAGCCGCCAGTAGAGCCCGCGCTCGGCCAGCAGGGCTTCGTGATTGCCGACCTCCCGGATCTCCCCGTGATGCAGGACGTAGATGCGATCGACATCCTGGATCGTGGAGAGGCGATGAGCCACGACCATCGAGGTCTTGCCCTCCATCAGGCGGTGCAGCGCGTCCTGGATCAGGACCTCCGTCTCGGTATCGACGCTCGAGGTCGCCTCGTCCAGAAGCAGGATCTGCGGCCGCTGAGCCAGCGCCCTGGCGAAGGAAAGCAGTTGGCGCTCGCCAACCGAGAAGTTGAGCCCGCGCTCCCGGACTTCGTGGGCATAGCCATCGGGCAGGCGCCGCACGAACTCGTCGACATGGACGGTTCGAGCCGCGGACTCGATCTCTTCCTGCGAGATATCGTCTCGGCCCAGCCCGATGTTGTAGGCGATATCGCCCGTGAACAGGAAGACGTCCTGCAGCACGAAGGCGATGTGGCGTCGGAGTTCCGCGCGCGAGAATTCGCGGATATCGACACCGTCGACGAGGATGCGACCCCTCTGTGGCTCGTACATTCGCGCCAACAGCTTCAGGATCGTGGTCTTGCCCGCCCCGGTGTGCCCGACCAGAGCGATGCGCTCGCCGGGCTCGACGCGAAAACTCAGGTCTTTCAGGACCGGATCGTCCGGATTGTAGGCGAATGTCACGTTCTCGAACTCGACTGCGCCGACGACCTCGCGACGCTCGATCGCCTCTTCGGGTTCGGGCTCGACATCGAGCAGCTGAAAAATGCGCTCGAGACTGGCCATCGAAGACTGCATGACTGAGTAGCGCGCCGAGAGTTCCTGGAGCGGCTGGATGAACTTCCGCATGTAGTCGTAGAAAACGAAGATCAAGCCGAGATCGACCACGCCCATCTCGAGCATCTGGGCTCCGTACCAGAGGATCAACGCGATCGTGAGGTTTCCGGAGAGCTCGATCGACGCGGAAAGAAGTGCGTCGAAGTTGATCGACCTGAACCAGGCGTTGCGGTGTTCTCTGTTGATGGCCGAAAAATCGCCGAAGTTGCGCTTTTCGCGGGCGAAGAGCTGGACCACCTTCATTCCGGTGATGGTCTCCTGCAGATGCGCATTGATGCGGGCGATGCGCACCCGCACCAGGCGATACGCCTCGCGCACCTTCCAGCGGAAGATGATCGAAGCCACGACCAGAACCGGAACCACAGCCATCGCCACGAGAGCCAGTTCCCAGTTCAGATAGAAGAGCACGCTGGCAAAGACCGTCATCAGGAACAGGTCGGCGATCATCATGATCAGACCGCCCGAGAACATCTCGCCCAGCGATTCGACGTCATTGCCCAGGCGCGTGACCAGGCGACCTACCGGATAGGTGTCGAAAAACTTCAGCGGCAGTCGTTGCACGTGATCGAAGAGTCGCTCCCGCAACGCGCGCATGGTGCGTCCGCCGAGAACCGCCATCGAGATCTGACGAGCGAATTCAACCAGGACCAGCAGGCCGGTGACGCAAAGGAACACGAACCCGAGCCAGGGAATCAGCGGGATACCCCCGGGCGGTTCCGCCACGAAGGAGAGGATTTTCAGCCCCGGGAAACCGCCCTGACCCGACAGGTGATTGAGCGCGACCCCGAAAAGTGAAGCGGGAATCAACATCAGGAGCGGACGGATCGGGATCAGCAGCGACCCCGCCAGCAGGAACCGCCAGTGCGGGCGCATCAGAGGCCACATCCGCGCGATCAATTGCGCGTCGTAGACCTTGCCTACAGCCTCCTCTTCGTCGAAACCCGGCGTCAAGCGACTCCTCCTTCGATCTCCGCTTCGAGTTGCTGCTGACGGTAGATGCGCTCGTACACACCGGGGTTTCGCAACAGGTATTCGTGCGTTCCGACCTCGGCCACCCGGCCTTCGTCGAGCACGATGATGAAATCAGCATCGCGCACTGCAGAGGTGCGATGCGCCACGATGAAGCAACTGCGTCCGGACCGCGCGCTGCGCAGTTCCTTGAGAATCGCCTCCTCGGTCGCGGCATCCACGCTAGACAGCGAATCATCCAGGATCAGAATGGGCGGATCGAGGGCGAGCGCGCGCGCCAACGCGATACGCTGACGTTGCCCGCCCGACAGCGTGATGCCGCGTTCGCCGACGGGTGTGTCGAACCCCTGGGGAAAATCCTCGATATCGCCTAGCACGTGTGCGCGACGGGCCGCCCGACGCACGGCCTCGCGATCTGCGTCGGGGCAGCCGAAGCGGATGTTCTCCTCGATCGTCGTCGAGAACAAGAAGCTGTCCTGAGGCACCATCGCGATACTCGAGCGCAGCAGGTTCAGGGGTATCCGATTCACGTCGTGCCCGTCGATGAGCACGTTTCCGTCTTCGACTTCGAGCAGGCGCGGTATGGCGGCGAGCAGAGTGCTCTTGCCCGACCCAACCGCGCCTACGATACCCACCGTCTGTCCAGCTTCGACCGAGAAACTCACATCGCTGAGTGCGGGATGGTCTTCTCGACCCTTGAATTCATACGAGAGTTTGCGCACCTCGACCGAACCTCGTAGGTGGGTCAGATCGAGCGTTTCCTTGCCGTCCTGGATCGACGGAACGGTGTCGAGGATCTCGCCGAGACGCTCGAGTCCCGCCAGCGCACGCATCGCGATGTTCACGACGAAGCCCATCAGGAATGTCGGGAATGTGAGCAGGACCGCATAGCTGTAGAACAGCCACAGGTCCGCCGTCGTCACGCGACCCCCGATCACGCCATACGAGCCTCCGACCAACACGGCGATCTGGGCGACGCTAGGCAGCATGCTGATCGTGGTGAACATTCCGGTCGAGACAAACGCGAAGCGCACCTGCTTCTGATAGAGACTGTCGTTGTCCAGTGCAAAGCGCGCACGCTCGCGGTCCTCCATGGCCGCAGAGCGCACTACGAATACACCGGCGGCATTTTCCTGCACCCCCGATGACAGCACACCGAGTTGTTCCTGCGTGGCCAGGCTCCACAAGTGCATGCGCTTGCCGAAGAAACGCGTGATGAACACGAACAGCGGATACGGAGCGAGAACCCAGAGAGCCAGTTGCCAGTCGACGCTGAGCATGACGCCGATCGCCCCGAGGTACAGGATGGGTGTCTGGATGATGTTCAAGATGCCCATGCCCATGAACAGTCGGACGTTGTTCACGTCGTTGACCGCACGCGACATCAGATCCCCGGTGCGCTGGCCGGCGAAGTAGGACTGGGGGAGCTTTTGCAGGTGTGAGAACAGGTCGTTGCGCAACCCGTACTCGATCTGACGACCGGCCCGGAACATCGTACGGCGCGTTCCGAAACGCAGCACGGCGAACACGGTCGCGATACCCATGAGGACGAACGCCGCCGCCTGCACTTCTGCCAACGAACGACCGGCCTCAATGCGTCCGACCACCTCGCGCATGGCGAGAGGAACCAGTTGGAATGCGAATGCATACGCCAAGGTCAGGGCGGCACCCAGGATGTACCGACCCTTCTCCTGGCGCACGTACGCAAATACGCGCTGTCTAGGGGTCAAGCCAGCTCAACTCCCGGGGGATCGCGCAACAATACCACATCACCGACGGAGATCCCGACTCGGCGCTGCGCGCTTCCTCCGTTGCACGCTACTTCGAGCGTGCCCGACGAACCGACGAGCGCCAGCAGGGCGCCGGTGGCGACGTCGCTGTAGGTGCGCACGACCGGCAGAAGCTCGGAACCCACCTCCGCAATGCGGCCGATCGCCGCTTCCGGGATCAATGGCAGGTCGGTAATCAGATTTCCAAAGCGATCCACGTGAACGACACGGCCCGCGCTCCGTCCGCTGCTCACCTCCACGCGCGCCACGGGCAAGGAAGCGGCGGGCACGGAAGCGGCGGGCAAGCGCACGAGAGAATCGGAGGGAATCTGTGTGCCACTCGCCTCGATCGCACCACCGGCGGCAAGAAATCCCGCCACTGGAGCGAAGAGATCCCGGCCCTGAAAAACACTGCTGACGGGTCGATTCCACAATTGCTCATTGCTCAATACGAAGCTCGCTACGCTCTCGGCTCCGCGCAGCACGAATTCCAGCAGTCCATTGTCGGGTGCCACGTAGATGTGATCGTCGATGCGACAGGCGATCGCGCGCCGATCGGAGCCTACCCCGGGATCGACCACGGCCAGATGCACGCAGCCCTCCGGGAAACGGGGCGCGGCCTGCGCCAGAACCCAGGCACCCGAAAGGACGCAGCCGGGTTCGATCTCGTGGGCCAGATCGATCAATCGGGCTTCCCGACAGCGACTCAGCACGCCGGCCTTCATCGCACCGACATAACCGTCAGCGGTTCCAAAGTCGCTGAGCAGCGTGACCAGCGGCGCACTCATCGCGCAACTCCGCGTCGATACCAGGCCGCCACGCGCTCACGATCCAGCCCCGACGCCCAGGCCACCACAGCCAACTGGTTGCGCCACCATTGTCGCAAGGCTCCGTTTCGCTGGTAGCGTCGAGCCGAGGCGAACGCCCGCTGGGGCAGGATGACCAGTTCACCCGCCCCGCTGATCTGTCGTGCCAGATCGAGATCCTCGAACAGGGCGACGGGCGCGATGCCGTCGGATTCCATCAGGAGTTTGCGGCGCAAAAACAGGGCTTGATCCCCATACGGCAGGCCAAACTTGCGCGAGCGCCAGAGCGCACCTCTTTCCAACAGTCTGAAAAACAAGCCCTCGGCTTCGAAACGCAGGGTGAAAGCCCCACCCGCGCTGATGGGATCGAGCATCGCTTCCCGCAGTGCCTCGTACCAGCCCACCTCGAGTCGGGTGTCGGCGTGCAGGAACAGAACGATCTCGCCACTCGCCACCCGATAACCGGCATCCATCTGATGGGCGCGACCCGGCAGAGCGTTGAGGACGCGATCGGCCCCCAGAAAGCGTGCGGTATCACTCGTTCCGTCGCGACTGCCGCCGTCCACTACGATCCGTTCGACACCGGGAAGGCGCGTGCAAGCCAGCGCTCGTTCGATTGAACGTTGCTCATTGAGGGTTGGGATGACTACGCTAATCGAGATTCCGGCTGCGGGCACCGGTGAAGAGTGCGATGTACCGGCAATTTTGACAATCGAATCGACAACCGGAGGGCGGCCGAGAACGAACGGCCAGAACGCGATTTGACTACGAAGCACACCGATGTGGTGATCCTGGGCAGCGGCCTGGGTTCGCTGACCGCTGCAACCTACCTCGCCATGGCGGGATTGCGTGTCGTGATGCTCGAAGAAGAGGCGTTGACGAAACGATCGCCTTTTCTGCGTGAGCCCTTCCTGCTGTCGAGTCTCGGAAACCGCGGATGCATCCTGCGTGTACTGCGGGAGCTGGCGATCCCGCTGATCGAACAGCGCCGCATCGAGCACGACGAACTGGCGTTGCAGGTGCTGATGCAGAACGCGCGCATCGACGTACGGGCGGGTCGAGAGGCGTTGGCGCGGGAGATCGAAGCCTATGAAGTGGCGGAAGCCAAGACCGTGCTGTCGTGGTTCGCGCCCGTGGACCGGATTGGCGACGAGATCCGCACCGCACTGATGCCCGAGGTCAAGCTCAACCACGGACCGGCCATGGTACGACGCTTCGTCGAACGCAGTGTGCGCGAAACGCCCGCCGAGGGTTTGCTTCCGGAAATTCCCGAGTCACTGCGCGCCTTCATCGATGCCCTGGTCGCTCCACTCTCGGCACGTCCTCCAGGCGATCCGCAGACGGGTTCCGCTTTGCTCCTGCGCAGCACCGCCGATGGCGGACATCGAATGAGCGGAGTGGGCGATCCGTTCCTCGACCTTCTGCGCCGGCGTTTCCTCGCCCTGCACGGCGAGATCCGGAGCGTCGGCGAATTCTCGCTATTGTCGAGCCGCAGCGAAGTGGGCGTGGAGTTCTCGCGCGGCTCCTTGCAGGCGCGCGCACTGGTCATCGGCGCGCCACTCGAACTGGTTCGCCGTGCGATCGGAGAACCCGCACCTCGCTGGCTACCGGCCAGTTCCCTGCCCACCGACCTGCCGCAGAGGCTGTTCCGGACAGATCCCGAGTCCCTGCCGATCGGGCTCGATACCCGGGCGGTCGTGGCCACCGGCAGCCCCGACGATTTGCACTGGATCTCCCGGCATCTCGATCGGGAAAACCCAGAAATCGAATGGCTAATCTTCTCTGGACCGGGGGCAATTCACCTCGATCCCGAGTGCCCTCTGGGAGATCTCAATCCGTTCCAGGTGGGCGAGATCAGCGAGATCGAGCTGGGGCCGGGTCCAGATTGGGACCGCGACGCCAGCGATCTGCGCTTTCCCGGGCCCAGGCCGAGCGCGAGTCTGCGAACGAGGCCGCCAGTACAGCTCGTTGGCGCCCAGGTAGCCCCGGCTTCGGGCTTTGAAGGCGAGATCCTGGGTGCCCGACAGGCGGCGGCCAAGCTGCTGGAACGCCTGGGCACTCCCAAGATCTGAGCCCGGGCCGGACCCCGGGCATGGGCTCCAAGTTGAGGCTTGGCCGTGGTTTTGGTAACTACGGGCGTGCAAGATCGCGGTCGGTGGCAGTCCGTCGCCGAGCCAGCCAGCGGCCGCGAGCCGCGGACCAGATTGGAAGAGGCGGGAGACAGCATGGCAGCCCAGTGCGAGGTTTGTGGCAAGAAACCGGCGAGCGGCAATAACGTGAGCCACGCCAACAACAGGACGAAGCGCCGCTTTCTCCCGAATCTTCAACGGGTTCGAGCGGTGATTGACGGCCGCACGAAGCACGTTCGCGTGTGCACCCGCTGCATTCGTTCCGGAAAGGTGACGAAGGTCGCCTGAGCCCCCGGCCATGCCTGGGAACAAGCAAAGCGCGACCCGCCGGTTGCTTCGACTCCTCGCGTACGCACGTCCGTACTCCTGGGTGGTCGTCGTCGCGGTGGTCTTTTCGCTCTTGTACGCCTCCGGACTCACCGGGCGCGTCTATCTGATCAAGCCCCTGATCGATGACATCGTCATTCCCGATCTGAATGCCAAGTCGATCGGCGGTCTGCTGAGCGGCGAGAACCCTCTGACCGGACCCGTCGCACCCGAGGCCCTCGAGGCACAGCGCGCTGTGATGCGCGAGCGCGTCGACCAGAACCTCTACAACATCGTGCTCGCGGCACTGGGCATCGTGTTCCTCATGCCGTTGGTTCGACTGGTGCGCGACTACGCGGTCGAATGGGTCATGATTCGCATGTGGGCCGATATGAACATGGACCTGGGCTCCAAGTTCTTGCGACTGCCACTCGCGCATCACGTGCGCGGCAAACGCGGAGACTTCCTGGCGAGGATCGGCAGCGACACGATGGTCGCCAACCGCGCGCAAGGGTTGGTATTCGGCGAAGCCATCCAGCACTTGTTCCAGATCCTGGGCGCCCTCACCTGGGCCTTCATCCTGTGCGCTCCGCTCGCGCTGATTCTCCTGCTGGTCGGCCCGCCGGTCGCGCTGGTGTTGCGGGTTTTCGGTAGTCGCATCCGACGTAGCAGCCAGCGGCGGCAGGAACAGATCTCCGAAGTCTTGCAGCGCCTGGTCCAGATCCTATCGGGCATCAAGGTGATCAAGGCCTTCGGTGCGGAAGCGCTCGAATTCGATGCCTACGCAGGTGAGATCAAGCGCTACTTCCGACGTGCCCTCAAGGTGGTGCGCAACCGAGTCCTTTCTCGCAGCCTGGTGGAACTATCGAGCCAGGCGCAATTCGTGTCGGTCATCCTGGTGGGAATCTACGCGCTTCTCTCGGGTTGGTGGGGCATCACGCTCGGAACCTTCGCCGCCTTCATGGGCGTTTCGGCGATGCTCTATGCGCCGACCAAGAGCCTGACCAAGCTCTACAACTCGGTCCAGGATGCCCTGCCCGCTTCGACTCGTGTTTTCGAGATCCTCGATTCCGACGAAGAAGTCGGGAACGTCGCCGATCCCGTGAGCATCGAGCGCATCTCACAGGGGATCCGCTTCTCGGGAGTCTCGTTCAATTACGATCGGGAAGAGGTTCTAAAGCACATCGACCTGGAGATCAGTGCGGGCGAGAGTCTGGCGCTGGTGGGACCCACCGGTTCGGGCAAGACCACACTGGCCGACCTTCTGCTGCGTTTCCACGATCCGACTTCGGGCACGGTGGAAATCGACGGTATCGATCTGCGCAGGCTGGAGCGGGAGTCACTCAGACGTCTCACCGCAGTCGTCACCCAGGAGCCATTCCTTTTCGATACGTCTCTGTTGGAGAACATCCGCTACGGACGTCCCGAAGCCAGCTTCGAAGAGGTCGTCGAAGCGGCGCGCGCGGCGAACGCAAATGAGTTCATCGAGAAACTCCCCGATGGCTTGGAGACGCAAGTCGGCGAACTGGGCGCGCAACTCTCCGGTGGTCAGCGGCAGCGGATCACCGTCGCGCGGGCGATCCTGCGGGACCCACAACTCCTGATCTTCGACGAGGCCACCTCCGCTCTCGACGCGAAGTCAGAGCAGATCGTCCAGGACGCGATCGGGAATCTGATGGAGGGGCGAACCGTGCTGGTGATCGCTCATCGTCTGTCGACAGTGCAAGCGGCTGATCGCATCGCCGTGCTGGAGGACGGGCGCATCACGATGACCGGGACGCATGATGAGTTGATGAGCCGCGGCGGGCTGTATCGCGAACTCGTTGATCTGCAACTGGCGAAACCGGCGGACGGCCGGACGTGAGTTCGAAGACCGAAATTCGGCGAATTTCCGCGGATCAGACGCACTCTCTGCGCCACTCAGTACTGCGACCGCACCAGGAGGCCGCTCAACTGGTGTACCCGGGTGACGACGACGAAACGACGTTCCACCTCGGAGCTTTCCTGGACGGCGAACTCGTGGGCGTGGCGTCGATCTATCGCGAAGCACGCGAAGGCGGCGACGGGCTTCTGGAGTGGCGTCTGCGCGGCATGGCGACCGCGAAGAGCGCACGCCGGCACGGTATCGGGCGAAAACTGCTCGAAACCTGCACGCAACAGATCCGCTCCACGGGCGGAATACTGCTCTGGTGCAAGGCACGGGCGAGCGCCCGCGAGTTCTACCTGGACTCGGCGCTCGAAGCCGTGGGTGAAGAGTTCGAACTACCCGACATCGGAACGCACGTGATCATGCAGCGCTCCCTGACCTGATCACCTGATCCTGAATCGCGGAGTGGTAGAGCTTCTCGAGTTCCTGAGCGTAGTGAGCCACGGCGTGCTTCTCGAGCACTGAACGACGCGCGGCACGGCCCCATTCCCGCCACCGTTCGGGCTCGCGTGACAGGTCGATGAAGGCCGCGGCAAGCGACTCCACGGATTCATCGACGAGACGTCCAGTCTTCCTGTCCGTCACCGTACTGGGCAAGGCTCCCCGACGGCTCGCGATCGGCGGAATCTCCATCGACATGGCTTCGAGCACTGCGCGACAGGAGCCGTCGGAACCCGGCACCAGGAAGACCAGGGCGTTGAGCTGCGCGAGGGCGTCCAGGTAGTCATCACCTCGATACCCGTCGTGGATCACAGCGTGTTCCAGACCGAGGCGACGAACCGGGTCGGTCAGCACCTCCTTCTGGTGCGTGCCCCGCCCCATCACGAGCAGGCGTAAGTTCGGAACTTCCCGAAGTGCGCATGCAAAAGCATCGAGAAGTAGATCGACGCGACGGTGCAATTGCAGGCGTGCCACGAGTCCGATGACCCGCGAGTCCGGCGCCAATCCGAGCTTGTTCTGCAGCGTCTCCGATGGCTCCCGCGGCGAGAAACGCTGCGAATCGACGCATCCGGGAACCACACCGACGCGCGATGCGATGCCACCGATCGATTTGCGTGTGACCTCTGCGAGTTCTTGCGTCAAGACGGCGACTGCGTCGGACCCGGTCGGACCGAAGAGCCAGCGATTCCACAGGTTGGGCGGAATCGGATCGCCGTGATGCCAGCTCACGACGAGCTTCCCCTGCCCTCTGCGACGTGCGCGCAGCAGGAGAATATGGTCGCGCGTGTGGTGCGCGTGAATCACATCGTACCCGCGATTTGCGAGCAACTCTCGCAGACGTCGCACATCCTGCCGATCCCGGAACGGACGAAATCCCTGCCCGGGAGCAAGAGTGAGCACCGGATCCAGGCCGCGATTGCGGGCATGAACCTCGACCCCGCCGTCTTCATCGGGGGGCGCCGAAGGGCAGACCAGGTCGACCTCGTGACCGCGCTCGCGCAGTCCGGTGACCGCGTGCAACATGGGTTCGGCCGGACCGGTCCACTTCCAGTCGCCAGTGACGTGCAGGATCTTCATCGTTCCCGGCGCAACTCCAGTTCCCAGAGCTTGGCGTACTTCATGAAGACGTAGTACGAGGTCGAGATCGAGACCAGAAATCCGGGAAGTCCCAGACGGAATCCCTGACGCAAGAAATAGCCCTTCAGAAAACGTGTGAACGGGCGCACCAGGAGATCCAGCAGGCGAAAGCGCACGCCCGAATCGTACATTGACTGAGCGAGCGAAGCCGAGAACTTGTCGATCGTCTGGATGTGATCCGCCAGGTCGCGGTAGTTGTAGTGTTCGAAACGACCCTCGAGACGAATCACGGCTCCGGGAACTTCGACTCTGTCGTGCGGATCGAGTCCGGTCCAATGACCGGCTGAGCGTCGAAACACGCGCAACTGCCAATCCGGATACCATTCACCGCGATCGTGCCAGATACCGAGGAAGCGTGTGACGCGATCCAACTGGAACCCCCCGCTGAACTCCGGATCGCGTTCGATCGCAGCGCGAATCGTCAACACCAACTCCGGCGTCAGGACCTCGTCGGAATCCAGACAGACCACCCAATCGTGTGTCGCCTGGTCCAGCGCGAAGTTCTTCTGTTTCACATAACCGAGAAAATCCTGCTCGATCACTCGGTCGGTGAACCGCCGGGCGACTTCCGCGGTGCCGTCGGTCGAACAGGAGTCGATCACGACGATCTCGTCGCAAAACGACAGGGACTCGAGGGTGCGCGCGATCCGATCCGCCTCGTTGAAACAGATGACCACGCCCGAAACGGGTGGTCGAACTCGGGTCGAAGCGCTCACTGGCGCATCCGCTCGACACTGAGAACGCCCGGAATCTTCGAAACCTGCTTGATGACGGCGTCGATGTTCTTCCGATCCTTGACCAGGAGTTCAAAGGTCTGCACGGCCCGGTTGTTCTGGCTGGTGGTAATCCGTCCGTTGTCGATGTTCACGCCCTCGGCGCTGATCTTGTTCGATACTGCGGCCAGCAGACCCGGACGATCTTCGGACACCACTCGTAGTTTGACCCGGCGCAGCTCTCCCGGGGTGCTCTCCCAGGTGACAGGAACACGCCTCTCCGGATCCAGATGGAAGACCTTCGAACAATCACGTGCGTGCACGGTCACACCGCGACCGCGCGTAATAAAACCCTCGACCGGATCGCCGGGCACCGGAGAGCAGCACTTGGCAAACCGGACCAGTACCTGATCTACACCGCCCACCTTGACGGTTCCCGGATTGCGGCTGGCCCGCATCACGCGCTGGAAGAGCGTGGGCTTCGTATCCTCGTCTTCGGGTTGTCCGGTGAGAGCTCGCGCAACGCTACGCGCCTCGAGCTTGCCGTACGCGATGGCCTGAAGCATCGCATCGAGATCTTTGTGTTTTCGTTCTTTGGCTATTCCCTTGAGAGATCCATCTTTCAAGAGCTTTTCGTACTTGAGCCCGCGCGCCCGCAGGTCGCGTTGCAGGATCTCGCGACCCAGACTGCGCGCATCCTCGACTTGATCCGCTTTCAGCACGTGGCGAATGCGACCGCGGGCTCGCCCGCTCACGACGATGTCGAGCCACTCCTGGCGCGGCTTCTGATGCGGGGATGTGATGATCTCGACGGTGTCGCCGTTGTTGAGCTTGTAGCTCAGGCGTACCAACTGCCCGTTGATCTTTGCGCCTGCGCAGTGATTGCCAACCTCTGTATGTACGGCGTACGCGAAGTCGATCGGTGTAGCACCAGCGGGAAGCGCGATGACATCACCCTGGGGACTGAAGACGTAGACTTCGTCGGAGAACAGGTCGACCCGCACGGTCTCCAGGAACTCATTGGGATCCTTGAGTTGCTGCTGCCACTCCAGCATCTGTCGCAGCCAGGCGAACTTCTGCTCGTCGGACGCCTTGGTATCGCTGGCACCCTTGTACTTCCAGTGAGCCGCGATGCCGAGTTCTGAAACACGGTGCATTTCCTGCGTGCGGATCTGCACTTCCATGCGTTCGCCAAAAGGGCCGATCACGGTCGTGTGCATGGACTGGTAGCCATTGGGCTTGGGCATGGCCACGTAGTCCTTGAAACGCCCGGGAACAGGCTTCCAGAGATTGTGAACGATGCCCAGGGCCTCGTAGCAGGTGGCCGGCGTACCGTCGACGATGATGCGGAAGGCGGTCAGATCGTAGATCTGGTCGAACTCCAGGTTCTGCTCCTGCATCTTCTTGTAGAGGCTATAAGGTTCCTTGAGTCGTCCCGTTACCTCGCTCAATAGCCCGTGATCGTCGAGAACCTTCTGCAGGGATGACCGGACTCCTTCGATGTAGCGCTCGCTCTCACTCTTGCCTCGCTGGATCTTTTCTTCGATCTCGGTGGCCACCGCCGAGAACAACTCTCGGAAGGATTGACGCTCCAACTCCTCCTTCATCCAGTAGATGCCGAGCCGATGGGCCAGTGGCGCGTAGATATCGAGCGTTTCCTGGGAAATGCGCCGCCGCGAGTCCTCTTTCATGTACTTGAGAGTGCGCATGTTGTGGAGCCGGTCGGCGAGCTTGATCAGGATGATGCGAATGTCCTTGGACATGGCGAGCAACATCCGGCGAAAGTTCTCGGCCTGGTGTTCCTTGCGACTCTGGTACTCCATCTTCGACAGCTTGGTCAGACCCGTGACCAGCTCCTGGACTTCGACACCGAACTGCTCGCCGATTTCTTCCTCGGTTGCATAGGTATCTTCGATGGTGTCGTGCAACAGTCCGGCCGCCACGGTCACATGGTCGAGTCGCATGTTCGCGAGGATTCCAGCGACCTCCAGAGGGTGAGTCAGATACGGCTCTCCTGAGAGGCGCTGCTGTCCCTGGTGCACCTTCGCCGAGTAGACATAGGCCTTCTGCAGCACGGAAGTATCCAGATCTGGGAAATTGGTCTGAACGCGCTCTACTATCTCGTTGATCCGTGCTGCCATGGAACGTCCGCGCTACTCGTCTCTTCGGTCCCTCGCAAGCGCGATGATTTCCTGCAACGCGCTCACGGCTTGCGGTAGCTGATCGTTGACTACCTGGTGGTCATAACGGTCTCGCGAGAGCATCTCTTCGCGTGCTCGCGCGAGTCGCTTCTCAATGACTGCGCCCGCATCTGTTGCGCGCCTTCGCAGCCGATCTTCCAGTTCATCCAGTGACGGAGGTTCGATGAAAACGAATACGGCGTCGTCCGCCAGGCGATCCCGCAACTGGTCGGCGCCCTGTACCTCGACTTCGAGGATCAAGTCGCAGCCTTCCCGCGTGGGACCTTCAACCGCCGAGCGGCTGGTGCCGTAGAGGTTTTCGTTGTACTCAGCCCACTCGAGGAACTCGTTGCGGTCGATCATGCCCTGGAACTCTGCACGGGTGATGAACCAGTAATCCTCACCATCGCGCTCACCGGGTCGGGGCTGACGCGTCGTGTGCGAGATCGAAAAGCGCAACGACGAGTCCGTATCCAGAACGCAACGCAATAGCGTGCTCTTCCCGGCGCCGGAGGGGCCGGAGATCACGAAGGGAATACCGCGACGCGTTCCGGTCATCCCTCGTCCTCGTCACCGTCGCCCGCCAGACGCATCGACAGGGTCTCGGTCTGCACGGCCGCGAGAACGATGTGGTCGGAATCGGTCACGATCACCGAGCGGGTCTTCCGCCCCTCTGTCGCGTCAATCAGCTTGCCGCGTTTTCGCGCTTCTTCGCGCATTCGACGGATCGGAGCGGCCTGCGGGCCGATCACGGCCACGACGCGGCGCGCGACGACTACATTCCCATATCCGACGTTCAGTAGCTTCACTCGACGTTCAAAACCTGTTCGCGGAGCTTCTCGAGTTCCGTTTTCAGTTCCACGACATCGCGCGCAATCGGCGCATCCGATGCTTTGGAACCGATGGTATTGGTCTCGCGACCGAATTCCTGCAGCAGAAACTCGAGCTTTCGCCCGATGGACCCGCCGCCGTCCAGTGTCTCACGGAACTGGGCGCAGTGGCTGCGCAAGCGCACCAGTTCCTCGGTAATATCGAGCTTGTCGGCGTAGATCACGATCTCCTGCTCCAGGCGGGCCGGGTCGACTTCGACTTCGGGAGCGAGTGTCGCCAGGCGCTTCTGCAGGCGCTCCCGCAGACCCCTTGTGATCTCTTCGGCCCTGGATTCGAACTGCTGGACGCGTTCTTCGACTCCCGTAATCCGCGACAGGAGTTCGTCTGCCAGGGCCAGGCCCTCGCGTTCGCGCATCTTGCAGGCGGCCAGGCAGGCCGCCTCGACCGCCTGGAGTAACGTGTCCCCGATGGCTTCGGCCTGCAGTTCCGGTTCGCGCATTCGTGCGACACCGGGTAGCGCCAGGAGCGACGAGATGGAAAGTGAATCGTCGAGTTCGAGCGCGCTGGACAATTCTCGACCCGCCTCTGCGTAACGCTTCGCCGCCTCTTGATCGATCTGGAGTTCGGGCTCGGACACGCCTTCGCGCGGCAGACGGATCGATACTTCGACCTGACCGCGCGCGAAATGCGCGGAAGCGGCTCGTCGCAGCTTCGCTTCCAGTGAACTCAGCTCGCGGGGCAGCCGCACGCGCAACTCCAGATGGCGTCCGTTCACCGAGCGCACTTCCACAGATACAGCGCCTCGCTCGAGTTCTGCCTCGGCACGGCCAAAGCCCGTCATCGAACGAACAGATTCGCTCATCTGCTCGCTCCGAGGGCCTGGCGCAACTGACCGGGTGTGAGCGTCGCGGTCCCGGATACGGCCACGACAACACCAGCGGCTGCGTTCGCGATTTCAGCGGCTTCCTGCCAGGTCGCACCAGACAGGCGCCCAAGCGCCAGGGCTGCGATCACCGTGTCCCCGGCGCCGGCGACATCGGCCACCGCCTGGGCGGCGGTCGGGATATGCCGCGTTGGCTCATCGGTCGCGAACATCGACATTCCATCGCCTCCGCGCGTCAGGGCCAGATTGTGGACCCCGCTCAATTCGAGCACCTGGCGGCCCAGTCGTTCCAGATCCGCATCGGAACGCACGCGGAAACCGACGACCTGCTCGGCCTCTCGCTGGTTCGGTTTGATCAACTCCGCCCCCCGGTAGATCTCCCAGGGGGGATCCTTCGGGTCGACGAAAACCGCGACCCCGGAAGCCCGGAGGATGTCCATCGCCTCCGAGATCACCGCCGGACCCAGCAGACCCTTGGCGTAGTCCTCGAGGATCACCAACTGCACCTCGCTGGCCGCAGTGCGGATCGCATCGAGTACGCGCTCGACGAGCGCAGGCGCAATCCGCAGTTCGGTCTCCCGATCGAAACGAACGACCTGCTGCGCACGCGCGATGATGCGGGTCTTCTCTGTCGTGGGTCGCGATCCATCGCTCACCAGGCGACGCGCTCCGATCTTCCAGCGCTCACACAGTCGGCGGATTTCCAGTGCGGCGTCGTCCTCGCCGATCACGCCGACCACTTCTACGCTTGCGCCGAGGCTGGCCAGGTTGCGCGCGACATTGCCCGCACCGCCGAGCATCGTCGACTCGCGGTCGACGTGGACTACGGGGACCGGAGCTTCGGGTGAGATACGCTCCGTGTTGCCCCACAGATAGCGGTCCAGAATCAGATCCCCGACGACCAGCACTCGATGCTGTCCGAAATCCGCGATCAGCCGAGTCGCACGGTCGGGATCGATCAACGCTGCAGACCTCGGCGCAGCAACTCGTCGGTCGCCGCCTGCACCTTGTCTTCTGGATTCTGACCGCGCACGAAATCGATTACCTCGTCGATCGAGTCCTCGAGTCGAGACTTGGGTTCGTAACCCAGTACCTGCCGCGCGTGCGTGATGTCGGCGTAGCAGTGGCGGATGTCTCCGGCTCGGAAGTGCTCACTGATCTGAGGTTTGATCTGCAGGTCGAGTCGCGCAGCCAGCAGTTCCGCAAGCTGCAGGATCGACGTCGGCCGACCCGTTCCCACATTGCAGACCACGCCGCCGTCGGCCTGGGCGCGCAGAGCCAGTAGATTGGCCTGGACGATATCGGAGACGTGTACGAAGTCGCGGCTCTGCAGACCGTCCTCGTTGACGAGGGGAGGATTGCCATTGAGCAGACGCGCGCTGAAGATTGCGCCGACTCCGGTATAGGGGTTCGAGAGCGCCTGCCGCGAGCCGTAGACATTGAAGTAACGCAACGCGACCGTGGGAATCCGATAGGCAGCGCCGACCGATAGAAAGAGTTCCTCGTGATCGCGTTTGGTCACCGCGTAGACCGAAGTGGGAAGCAAGGGCTTTGTTTCGGGTGTCGGAACCGGTTTGAGAGATCTTCCTCGTTCGTCGAAGATCTCCCATTCCCGACGCTCGAACTGCTCGTCACTTCGCAGGCCGGGAAAGACGCTCTTGCCGTCGGGATCGACGTACTGGCCTTCGCCGTAGATCGACATCGACGAGGCTACGACCATGCGTCGGATCTCATGGCGCCCACTGGCGATCTCCTGCAGAACGACGGCCGCACCCAGGGAGTTGATCGAGACGTAGTTTTCGATCTCGTACATCGATTGGCCCACGCCGACCGCGGCGGCCTGGTGGTAGATGACTTCCATGCCCTCGAGCGCCCGTCGCACCGCCGCCGCATCGCGCACATCTCCGCGCATGCGCTCGGCCGCGGGGTTCAAATAGTCCGGCCAGTCGGCGTCCTTGCCGTGCACCTGCTCGTGCAGGGAATCGAACACCCGGACCTCGTGGCCCTCGGCGAGCAATTCGTCGACCAGATGCGAACCGATGAAACCGGCGCCACCTGTAACCAGAATCTTCAACTGCTTCCCTCCCGGGTGCGTCTCCGACGAGACCGATTTGAGTCAGAAATGGCCTGAAGCTCCCGACCCGCGCCAAGCGTCGCGTCGGAAGCTCCGGCTGAAGCGATCAGGCCGATCCCAGGCCCGCGGACGCCGGACGGCCCGCAATATGCCAGGCCAGAATCTTGCGGTACTCCGAAGCGCGGCGCCCGCCAAACACGCAGCCGAACAGGATCTTGGCCATCACGATGACACGGAGCGCCTGATATGTCAGGAATCCGCGGTTCTTCTTGAAGAAAAGATAGCGACTCCGGTGGAATTCGATGCGCGTACGCAGTGGCACCTTCTTTTTGGTCGATTCCCCGTACAGGTGAATCACATACGCATCGGGCAGGTGCATGACTCGCCAGCCAGCCGAGCGAATTCGATGGCACCAGTCGGTTTCCTCCAGGAAGAAGAAAAAGTCCTCGTCAATCGTTCCGACCGTTTCGACAATCTCGCGCCTCACGAACATACACGCGCCTAGCACCGCCTCGACTTCTACCGGCTGGGTGTATTCGATGCGTTTGCTCGGATAGCGACGCGGAAACAACCGCCTCAGGACCGACTGGGAGATGATCTCGGACACCAGCGTCGGCGAGTTGTGAATGCAGTTCTGTCTCGTCCGATCTGGATTCAAGAGCTGGGGACCGACGACGCCGACGTCGGGATGCTCGTCCAGATAGGCCACGCATTGCTCCAACCCACCTTCGAGCACGATCGTATCGCTGTTGAGCAGCACTGCCGTTCGACCGTTCATGCGCTCGAGTCCGCGATTATTGCCCCCGCCAAAACCGATGTTCTTCGGCAAGGCAATCACGCGGGTCTCGGGAAACTGCTCGCTTACCTGCTCTACGGTCGCGTCGGCCGAGCCGTTGTCGACCAGGATCACCTCGTAGCTGATCTTCAGTCGAGCATCGCGAATGGAGGCCAGGCAATCGAGCACGAGGTCTCGCACGTTCCAGGCGACGATCACAATCGATAGATCCACGGTCGGCATCACGCGTGTAGCTCCAGTTCGACGCTGCCGAGCCAGTCATCGCTCATGAGAGCCTCGCGCGCCTCTTTCAACACACGTGCCGGGCTCAAGAGCGCCATGCAGCGATGATCGGTTGGACAGACCTTCTTCTGGCACGGCGAACAATCGACTGGCTCGCGCAACAACCGCGTCCGCTTCAGATTCAGATTGGTGTACGCCGTGCTCGTGGGGCCCATGAGCACGAGTGTCGGCACGTCGAAGGCGGCGGAGATGTGGCGCGCACCGGCGTCGTTACAGATCAAAAGACGAGCGCGAGACAGAACGGACTTCAGCAGCGAGAGGTTCATGGCTGAGCCTCCCAGAGAGATGATTTCGTCGCCGGTCTTGTGTGCGATTTCATCGGCCAGGACTTCCTCACCGGGCGCGTGCACCAGCGCCACCTTCGCGCCATCGTCGATGAGCGCACGAGCCACCTCGGCCACATAGGCAGCGGGCCAGATCTTCGACGGCCCGAAACCAGCTCCCGGTGCCAGGCAGACGAGCGGTGCATCGCCCGTCAGGCCCTGCCTCGCAAACAACGCCTCGCAGGCGGCCTCCGCTTCAGTTTCGCTGAAAAGCTCGAGCTCGGTTCCCTCATCGGGACAACCCAGTCGTCCCACGAGGTCCAGATAGTAGCGCTCCATGGCCACCGGAACGAAGCGTCCAGCCTCCCGAGGGGCCGGCACGGCCTCGCTCAGGAGCAGACCGCGGCCGCGTCGCGCGTATCCCAGGCGCCGGGGCGCTCGCGTGGAAAAGGCCAGAAGCGCACTGGAAACGGAATTGGGGAGAACCACGGTAATTTCGCTGCCGCGCAATTCGCGAGCGACCGCGAGGCGGCGCCGGAACTGGCGGACCGCCCCCCCACCCGCGTAGATGTCGTGAGCCAGGATCCGGTCGATCCGGGGACTGCCTCCCAGCACCTGATCGAGGGGGCGACGCAAGACTGCGGTGATTTCGGCCTGGGGGAAGCCCCGCCGCAGGCTCCGCAAGGCCGGGGTCGCCATCACCACATCACCCAGGTGATTGGGCAGAATGATAGAGATTTTGTCCTTGTTTTCAGCCACTTATATCGATCACAGGAAACCCGACAGAAAACGAGTTTCGTTCTTGATAGGACTCTGCTGACATCGCGGCAACGCGGCGCGTCAAACTCCTGCCAGAAGCTCGAGGGCGGCGCTGGCAACATCTTGTACGCCGATCCGGCTCATGCAGGCCCGAGAGGGACATCCGAGCCTACAGGGGTTACAGCCGACGTCCTCGCGAACGATCCGATGTGGGCTGCCGGAGAACGGCGCGTTCTCGACGGGATCCGTGGGACCGAAGACCGCCACCAGTGGCAATCCGAGCAGGGAAGCCAGGTGCATCGGGCCCGAGTCACTGCCGACGAAAAGCCGGGCTCCCCGCATCAGCTGCAGCAAGTGAGAAATCGATTGTGTTGCAGGAGCCAGATGGGCGGCCCCTTGGGCGCGCGCCACGACCTGTTGCGCGGCCTCGCACTCGCCTTCGACAGGTCCCCAGGTGATCAGGCTCTCGAGTCCCGCCTTCTCGCGCAGGATGAGGGCCAGTCTCGCGAAGCGAGCCGGATCCCAGCGCTTGTAAAGCGTCAAGGGGCTGGTGCCCGGATGCAGGACGGCGAGGCCAGTGGGCAGGTCTGCCAACTCGGGAGCGGGATCCGGCGACAATTCCAGCGGCGGGGCCTCACGGACCGGCTCACCGCCCAGAAACCGCACCAGCGCGTCGTTGCGCTCGAAGCGAGACAGGCGCTCGCACGCAATCGAGACCCGATGGGTCAAAAAGCGCTGACTTCCGTCGCGTGAGAAGTGCCGGTCGTAGCCCACACGCATCGGAATTCCGGCCGCTCGGGCCAGCAATCCGCTCTTGAGAATCCCGTGAAAATCGACGGCCAGATCGTAGGCACCACCCCGCAGTTTCTCCACGAGTTTCAGAGCGCTGCGCCTGAAAGCGAGCGGATGGCCGATCCGCAGGTCGTTGCGCGCGACCCGCACGATGCCGTCGAGGCCCCGGATGGCCTCGAGTCCGGCCGCCGCGCGATCCTCCACGAGCCAGTCGATGTGGGATTCTGGATACAGCGCGCGCAGGGCGGCAAACGCGAAACGCGTGCGCACCACGTCTCCGAGCGCGCCCAGCCGGATCACGAGAATTCGCCCGGCCGGGGGCGTTTCGGACAGCTGGGCGAGCAGGCGCGGAGGCGCCGGCCTGGTTTCAGCGATCGGCATTGGCGCTGGCACGGCGAACGGATAGCATTGACGATCTCATGGTCGCCCCCCGGATCCTCTGGCGCTACATCCTGCGCGACGTCTTTTTCCACTCGCTGCTCGGACTCGGCCTGATGAGTCTCCTGCTCGTAGTGCAAAACGTCCTGCGCTTCATAGAGGATCTGCTATCGGCCGGCGCGGGCTGGATGGGCCTGGTGCAGTTGGTGGCCGTGATCCTGCCCAGCTACCTGGCGTTCGCGATCCCCACCGCACTGCTTTTCGGCATCTTGTTGGCGTTCGGGCGAATGTCGGCCGATGGAGAGATCGTTGCGATTCGCGCCTCGGGCGTGAGCGTACCTCGACTGCTGCCGCCGGTTTTATTGCTGGCGGCCCTCGCTGCACTGGTCACCGGGCACCTGGTCTGGGAAATCGAGCCCAGGAGCCACGATCGCATGAAGTCGCTCGTGCGCGAGTTCGCCAAGAGTGTGCGGATCATCAAGCCGGGCTCGTTTCAGGAATTCGGCGATCACATGCTGTACGTCCACGAACAGGGCGATGAAACATGCCCCTTGCGCGGAGTACTGATCGGCGACTTCCGCGACGATGAACGCAGTCTCTTCATCTCGGCGAAGTGCGGTTCAGTTGTAGAGGACACGGAGCCCGAGGGAGCCGGGAGCATCGGTTTCGAGCTTACGGAAGGATCGATCCACTTCTCTGCTGTCGAGAAGAAACGCTACCGCAAGATCCGCTTCGCACGGATGCACACGACGCTCGACCTGAGCGAATTCATACACGCGCACAAGCGCCCCCGCGACTTCACGTTCAGTGAACTGCTCGAACTCGAGCGCCAGTTCGAAGCTGGAGACCCCCCAGAGCTGCGCGGCAAAACCGGACGCGCAGGCGTGCAGACGCAGATCCACCGCAGACTCGCCTTCCCGATGGCGTCGGTACTGCTCGCGATCGTCGCGGTACCCCTGGGCATCCGGCCACTGCGTTCCGGCCGTTCAGCGGGCGCACTCACTGCGATCGCGGTCATGGGTCTGTACTGGCTCTTGTTCAGCGCGGGCCAACTCGCCGCTGAAGGCCGATACGCCCCAGCCTGGCTCTCGGTCTGGAGCCCCAACGTCGTCGTTTTGCTGGCGGGATTCTGGCTGATCCGGCGGACCGTCCGGGGGGAGACCTGATGCGCGATCCGATTGGAGAGGTTCCGCCTGGCTATGTCGTCCACCGCGTTGCCGATGTCTGGCTGATTCTCGACCGAAACGAAACCCCGGACCTGATGCGCCTGCGACTGGCAGACCCAGCCGTAAGAAAGACCCTTTTCGCGCGCGGCCCGCGGCGCGGCCGCGGAACCACGCCCAGCGTTGCGCTGCGACACGACCTGCGGGTGGTGCTGCGGCGCTATCGGCACGGCGGCCTGCTCGGCTGGCTCACGGGTTCGCTCTACGTCGGGACCTCGCGCGCCGCAGAAGAGTTGAGTGTCACCGCGGCAGCCGAAGCACTCGATGCACCGGTGCCTCACGCTCTGTGCGTCGTACTCTGGCCGGTTTTCGGTCCCTTCTGGTCCGCCATGATCGGCACGCGTGAAGAGCCCAACGCAAGCGAACTGCTCGGAGTCCTGCATTCCCTCAAAGACGTCAAAGCCCGGCGAATCCTGATCGCCGAAGTGGCCGACGCAGTGCGCCGCTTGCACGACGCGGGCGTGGACCACCGCGATCTACAGTTGCGAAATCTGCTGGTCGTGCCGAATTCCGGGGGCCGGCGCATCGTGGCGGTCGACCTCGACAAGGCCGTTTTCCATGGAAGTGGCGGTCTCTCCAGTTCGGTGCGGGCCAACAACCTGGGCCGACTGCACCGATCGGCCGTCAAGAACGGGCTGGCGGGCTCGCGCATTGGACCCAGGGAACTGGCGATCTTCGCAAGTGCCTACACACGGGGCGATCGCGAACTACGCGCTGAACTGCGCGGCTGGACCCGGCGAGAGAGAATCAAACTCGCACTGCATCAGCTGCGCTACCGATTCAGCAGCTCGCTCACGCAACCAGCGGATTCGCCTCTTCGACCAGCATGACGGGAATCCCGTCCTCGATGGGAAATGAAAGCGAGCACGCCCCACAGTCGAGCGCCGCCTCGGAGCCGTCGGCCCATTGCACGGCCAGTTCGCCCTTGCAGAGCGGGCAGACCAGCATCTCGAGCAGATCCGGGTCGACTCGTCCGCTCACGCGTGTCCCTGCTTGCGCATCAGTTCCGCGAGATCGCGAGTTTCGAGCATCAGGTCTTCCATGGATTCCAATGGAAACTGGCTCGCCGCGTCGCACAGGGCGTCGTCGGGATTCGGATGTGTTTCGAGAAACAGCCCGTTTGCGCCGGCCGCAACACCGGCTCGCAGAAGGACCGGGATGTACTCCTTCGGAGCCCCACCCTCGGGATCGGTGCTCGGTATGCCGTAGCGCCGCACCTGATGACCGGCGTCGAAAATGACCGGGCAACCCAGGGCCTGCATGCCGGGGATCGAAGTCATGTCGGCGACAAATGAGTTGTAGCCGTGACAGGTGCCGCGTTCGGTCAACAGGATCTGCTGATTGCCCGTGCGCCGGATCTTGCCGACCGCACTCGACATCGCATCGGGCGAAAGGAACTGCGCCTTCTTCACGTTGATGGGACGGCCCGTCTTTCCGGCCGCGACCACCAGCGATGTCTGCTGGCACAGGAATGCGGGGATCTGAATGATGTCGAGCACTTCGCGCGCAGCCTCGAGGTCTTCGACGCGATGCACATCGGAGATCACGGGCAGCTCGAACTCCTGCTTGATCCGCGCCAGGATCTCCAATCCATCGTCGAGTCCGGGCCCGCGATAGGACTCTTCCGAGGTGCGATTGTCCTTTTCATAGGAGGACTTGAAAATGAGCGGAACTTCGAGCTTCTCACTCAGCTTCTTGAGTCGTTCTGCGGCCGTGGCCGTGGTGCGGTAATCCTCGATTACGCACGGACCGGTGATCCAGACCAGGGGCTGGCCGGGACCGAAGATCAGGGGGCTAGTGCGATCGTCGCCGATTTCGACGTGGTTCGGTTGCATGGGTCTCCCGTCCCCAGCGCGCACCCTCGTTGCGAGAGTTTCGCGCAATCCAGAGGGTAGTCCGTTCAGCGGGTCGTGGCGAGGACGCTAGGTTTGAGGATGTCCCGGCTGCCGGAAACGCGGAAAGCGTCGTCCAGGCCCAGTTCTTCCCAGGTGGCCACCGATCCGTCTGCCTTTTCCACCTCGAAACCGGCATCGCGGATCATCTGATAGACCTCGCGGGGGCTCTCGCCCTTCGTGGTCAGATAGCCATCCACAAATAGCGAATTCGCGGCGTACAGCCCCAGGGACTCCTGGGAGCGCAGATGGCCTTCTCGCCCGCCGGCCATGCGCACTTCGGCGCTCGGGTTCGCCAGGCGCACCATCGCCAGAATGCGCAGCGCGCGCGCGGGCGTGAGGGAACCGTCGGACTGCAAAGGATTTCCCTCGATCGGAATCAGGAAATTGATCGGGATCGAGGGAATCGATAGCTCGCGCAGTTCGAGGGTCACGTCGACGATGTCCTCGTCGCTTTCGCCCATGCCCACGATCAAGCCACTGCACTGCTCCAGACCCGCCGCCGTCGCCGCGCGAAGCGTGTTCAAGCGGTCGTTGTAGGTATGGGTCGAGCAGACCTTGGAATAGTGCTGTTCGCTGGTATTCAGGTTGTGGTTCAGACGGTCGACACCGGCCTCCTTGAGGCGCCGGGCCTTGTCCTCGTCGAGAAAACCGACGGAAACACAGACTTCGACGGGCACTTCCTTCTTGATCGCGCGCACGGCATCGGCCAGGAAGTCGATGTTGCGATCTGCGGGCCCCCGCCCGCTAGCGACCATGCAATAGCGGAAGGCACCGGCCTCGTGAGCGGCGCGTGCTTCAGCCAGGAGTTCTTCGACGGGCTTCCACGGGTACGGCTTGAGCGGAGCTTCGCTGACGGTCGACTGCGGGCAATAACCACAGTCCTCGGAACAGCGCCCATTCTGGGCGTTGTTCAGCACCTGCACGCGCACGCGGCGACCAAACGCGCGTTCGCGCACCAGAAACGCCTCGTGAAGCAGGGGAAGCAGGGGAACGTCATCGCGCAGGAGCCCGAGCAGCTCTGCCTTCGTCAACGCTGGACCATCGAGAATTTTCCGTGCCAGATTCATACGGCAGCGGAGGGTACCAGATTCGCGGCCCCGGGGTGCGCCCCCCGAGTGGAAAGTGAACCAATCCGGGAACTTGCAGCTAGGGAATCTCTGCACAGGGAGGAATCGAGCGAGAAGCGGGAGTCGCCGCCTGAGCAAGAAGCGTGATCCGATCGGAGATCCGTAGAGCTGCAGAGGGTCGCGCGACGCAGCGCAGGCGGATGCATCGCGCTTCGCAGCCGCAGCCTCCCTGTGCAGAGGTTCCCTAGCCCTGACGGCGGTGAGCGTCTCAGGC
>JAAELY010000473.1 GCA_024226335.1 bacterium | reverse complement strand
CACAGGATCGCAGGCTCGAAGTTTTCGAAGACCGAATCGACCAATCGATCGCGCGACGGATTGAGATTGGTCTGAACCATCCCGAGGGCCATGCAGGCCAGAAGGGGCGAGAGCCCCAGGTGCGAGGCGAGACCGAAAGTGAGCAGAATCGAAACGGCCGAAACGGTTGCGAGCCGATCGGATCTCACCACGCGCAGAGTCAGCGTCTGCGTCAGCCATGCAGCAGCGCCTCCCAACAAGAGTGCAGCACCGAGTCGTGCACCCACATCGAGGAACACCCCGCCCATGCCGCCGATCGGGCTCCCGGAGGCCAGTTCCCCAACCGCCAGCACGCTTCCCGCTCCTCGCGCAACCTCGAACAAGAAGATGCACGCCATGTTGTTGATGGCGACCGCGGCGATCACGGTCTTGACGAACACGCCGGTCGCTCGCGTCTCGCGCACGAGTGCGACGATCGTTGCCGGTGCGGTCGACACGGCCAGAGCCGCGAACAGCATGCCAGTCGTCAGCGAAAGATCGCCCAGTCCGTAGAGCACTCCGCCCACGAGGACAGGCGTGATGGTCGCCTCGGCGATCAACAGATAGAAGAGTCGCTTTCCCGCATTGCGCAGCCGCGCCAGGTTCAGGTGCGCGCCGACGGTCACGCCGATCAGCGCAAGTGCGAAGTGCGTCAGAGGCTGAAGCGCCTCGACGGCCTCTCGCTCGAACAGTCCGAGACCCGCCTGGCCGAGCAACACACCGGCGACGATCTGGCCGGAAATGCTCGGCAGGCGCAGGCGTTTCGCAGCGGCGCCCAGAGACATCCCGGCCACTAGAACGACGGCTAGTACCAGAAGCGGATCGGTCGGATTGAACACGTTCACAATCTAGCCCGCATTTCTCAGCGCGGTGCTACTGCGGCGGCACATCTCCATATTCCCGCGAGAGAAATTTCGGTCGTTCTCAGACCTGGGTTGCGGGCTGGCTCGCGATCTCCGAGGTCGAATCCGGGCCTCTTCTGAAGAAGCGCTT
>JAAELY010000472.1 GCA_024226335.1 bacterium | reverse complement strand
ATCTCACGATCCACCCGGGAGCAAGATGGAACGCGCGAGGTGATCTACGTCGGCGCGCGACAAGAGTATTCGGAGCTAGACGACCTGATGGAACGATTCTGCGTCGGCACATGTGTGATCGATGCGCTTCCAGAGGTTCACGCAACTCGAGAGTTCGCAAAGCGACACCGCGGTCGGGTATGGCTCAACTACTTCCAGGAGGGCCAGCGCGGAGCCTACCGCTGGGATCGGGATGAACTGATCGTGAGTCAAAACCGTACGGAGGCCCTGGATGCGAGCCGCCAGGTCATCCGCGATCGAAAGATCCTCTTGCCGCGCGGTGGTCGAACGATTCAGGAGCTAGCGTCTCACCTGGCGGCTGATGTGAAGCAGCTCGTCGAAAACGAGGACACCGGTGCCCGTGCTTTTCGGTATCTCCGGACCGGCACGAACCACTACTCGCTAGCGTTCACCTACGACTGCATCGCGTGGTCGCGGGGCGGTCCATGCGTGATGGTTGTCCCCGACTTTGACGAGGAAGCGCAGATGGCCAGCAGCATCCTGACGATTGATTTGTAGCTTCGACCCCTTCGGGGTGAGCCGCCCCGGAGCGTCGCCCCGGCCCGTCGGATT
>JAAELY010000471.1 GCA_024226335.1 bacterium | reverse complement strand
CTGCACTCGTCGCGGGATCGTCCTGGAAGAGCCGCAGCGTGTCGATGAAGTTGGTCCCGGGAATCGGATCCCCTCCGATCCCCACGCACGTCGACTGTCCGATCCCCATCTGGGTCAGTTGATGAACCGCCTCGTAGGTCAATGTGCCTGAACGCGACACCACTCCCACCGTGCCCGGTTTGAAAATCGAATAGGGCGCGATGCCGATGCGAATCTTGAGTCCGGGATCGAGTACGCCGGGACAGTTCGGCCCGACCAGGCGGGTTTCACTGGCGCGGACCGCGGCGCGCGCGCGCAACATATCGCTGACCGGAATTCCTTCGGTGATCGCGCAGATCAATTCGATTCCGGCGTCGGTCGCTTCGAGAATCGCGTCGGCCGCGCCCGGCGGCGGGACGAAGACCACGGATGCATTGGCACCGGTCTCTCGAACGGCCTCGCGAACGCTGTTGAAGACGGGAAGTCCACAGGCCTCGCTACCGCCGCGTCCCGGTGTCACACCAGCGACGACCGCCGTACCGAATTCCTGGGAAAGGCCCGTATGCAATTGCCCCACACGGCCCATTCCCTGAACCAGAAGTTTCGTGTTCGAGTCGACGAGAATACTCATGCGTTCACCGCCCCAACGATCTTCTCCGCAGCATCCCTCATGCCATTGGCCGGAACGATATCGAGTCCCGATTCGGCCAGCATCTTGCGTCCCTTCTCGGCATTGGTTCCGTCCAGACGCACGACGAGGGGCACGTTCACCCCAACGTTCTTGGCCGCCTCGATCACGCCCTCTGCCACCAGATCGCAGAGGACGATACCTCCGAAGATATTGACCAGGATCCCCTTGACGTTTTCGTCCGATAGGATCAAGCGGAACGCGTGACTGACGCGTTCCGCATTCGCCGTACCACCCACGTCGAGGAAGTTGGCGGGCTCACCTCCGGTGTGCTTGATGATATCCATCGTAGCCATCGCCAGACCGGCGCCGTTGACCATGCAGCCGATACTGCCGTCGAGCGAGACCCAGCTCAGGTCGTACTCGGAAGCCTCTCGCTCGCGCGGGTCTTCCTCGTCGGGATCGCGCAGTTCCGCGATGTCTTTGTGCCTGTAGAGCGCGCTCTCGTCGAAACCGATCTTGCAATCCAGCGGCATGACCGTATCACCCGAGACGATCAGCGGGTTGATTTCGACCAGTGACGCATCATTGCTGACGAACAGGTCGTAGAGCTTGACGACCTGACTCGCGAAACTCGCCACCTGCTTGGCCGTCAGGCCAAGATCAAAACCCAGATCGCGAACCTGGTAGTCGCAGATACCGATGAGCGGATCGACCTGGACGGTGAGGATCTTCTCCGGCGTGTTCTCAGCGACCTCCTCGATGTCCATCCCGCCTTCGCTCGAGCCGATGATTGCAACCTGTTGCGTCGCGCGATCCACGAGTACTGCGAGATAGAGTTCATCGTCGATCTGTGAAGCAGCCTCGACGTAGATTCGGCGCACGAGCTTGCCCGCTTCGCCGGTCTGCTTCGTGACCAGCGTCATGCCGATCATGTCCTGCGCGAAGCGCTCGGCGTCTTCCGGCGTCTTGGCCAGCTTGATGCCCCCCGCCTTCCCGCGCCCGCCCGCGTGGACCTGAGCCTTGATGACGACGGTTCCTCCGATGTCTTCGGCCGCCGCCCTGGCTTCCTCGGCACTGAACGCCAGCTTTCCGGTCGGCACCTCGATACCGGCCTCGCGCAGCAGAGCCTTCGCCTGGTACTCGTGAATGTTCAAGTTCGGTTCCTCAGAGCTTGATGTCGGCGATCAGGGACTTGACGTGCTCGATGCTCTCTCCGAGCAGCGCCTTCTCGTCGGAGTCTAGATCAAGTTCAAACACTTTTTCGAGGCCGCGCGCACCCAGTTGTGCGGGAACCCCCATGTAGATACCGGAAGCGCCGTACTCGCCTTCCAGAAAGGCCGCGCATGGAAGCACGCGCTTTTCGTCGTTCAGGACGGCCTCCGCCATGCTCACCGATGCCTGCGCCGGCGAGACGAAAGCCGAGCCCGTCTTGAGCAGGCCGACAACTTCACCGCCTGCGCCGCGGACGCGCGTCACGATCTCGTCGATCTTTGCCTTCGACAGGAGGGATTCCAACGGCACGCCGTTGACGCTGCACAGGCGCGGCAGCGGAACCATCGTGTCGCCATGCCCGCCCAGAACCACCGCCACGACGTCGCGCACCGAGACACCGAGTTCCTCGGCGACGAAGAACTTGAAACGTGCGCTGTCGAGTACTCCGGCCATTCCGAATACGCGTTCCTTTGGAAAACCCGTGACTTCCTTCATGGCCCACACCATGGCATCGAGTGGGTTCGAAACCACGATCACGATCGCGTCGGGAGAGTTGTCGCGGATCCCCTGCGCCACCTGTTTGATGATTCCCAGATTCGTGTTGAGCAGGTCATCGCGGCTCATACCGGGTTTGCGCGCGAGGCCCGCCGTAACGATGTAGAGATCCGAACCGGCGGTATCCTTGTAGTCGTTCGTACCGACGATACGTGTGTCCGAGTTCCAACCGTCGAGCGCGTGACAGATGTCGAGCGCCTTGCCCTGCGGCAGGCCTTCTACGACATCGAAAATCGTGACGTCCGCGAGTTGTTTCTGGGCGATCAGTTGAGCCTGAACGCCTCCGATGTTGCCCGCTCCGATGAGTGAGATCTTTCTGCTCGCCAAGACTGCTTCCTCCGTGTTCTCGATGACGGTCTGACCGACGCCGAGTAGTCGCTTTCACAAGGGGTCTGGAAGGGGCCTCCCGGAAGCGCGAAATCGACCGGGGCCGGCCATTGCCGTTCCTTCCGAGGCGCGCGCAGTATAGTGGGGGGCCCGGGGGCCGGCAAGCGAGCCCGCGCGAATCTCTACGGGATTCCGACGTTTCAGAGTCGCTCGGCCGCCGCTTCGAATTCCCGCGCAAGCTCGTCGTAGCCACTCGTCACGGGAAACTGCGGAAACTCCCGTACCACGTTTTCGGGTGGGCAGAAGAGGATCCCGGCGTGGGCGGCAGAGAGCATGCTCGTGTCGTTGTAGGAGTCCCCAGTTGCAATCACATTGAAGTTGAGAGCTCGTATCGACTCGACCGCCGCGCGCTTCTGGTCCGGCATGCGCAGCCGGTAGTTCGAAATCCGTCCGTCGGATTCAATCTCCAGATCGTGACAAAACAGCGTGGGGTGCCCGAGTTTTCGCATCAGCGGGGCGGCGAACTGATAGAAGGTGTCCGAAAGGATGATCGGCTGGAAACCTTCGCGCAGCCAGTCGAGAAACTCCGGTGCCCCCTCGAGCGGATCGAGCGTATCGATCACCTCCTGGATCTGTGCGATGCCCAGGCCGTGCTCGTCGAGAATGCCGAGCCGGTACTTCATGAGCTTGTCGTAATCGGGTTCGTCGCGGGTCGTACGGCGCAATTCCGAGATCCCCGTGCGCTCGGCGACGTTGATCCAGATCTCGGGAATCAAGACTCCCTCAAGATCCAGGCAGGCGATGATCAAGGCTCTCCTCCAGACAAGGCTCCATTCCGGGGCCGGGACGCGGCAGGGTATCATGAGGCATGAGCCTTCCCCAGCCTGAACCTCGAGATGATCAGCTGACCACGAATATCGACGACCGCTGGGAACTACTCCGCGATGTGCTCGTGCTTCAGGCGAAGCTGATCCTGGAGGGCATCCGAGACATTGCGCTCGGGCCGATTGCCATCGCGGCGGGCATTCTGGGCCTCTTGCGCTCCGAAGGCCGTGATCGCGCGCGTTACCTGCACGGCGTACTGCGCGCGGGCTATCGCTTCGACGATTGGATCAATCTCTACGGACCGCTCGGACGACTTCCAGAGGAAGAACGCAAAGAAATACTGGCTCCGCCTAACAGAAATGTCGACTCGTACTTTGAAAAACTCGAGCAGGTCCTGGTCGAGCAATACGAAAAGGGTGGTGTAACGAAGACCGCCAAGGACAAGATCGACTTGCTGATCTCCGGTGTTGATCGCAAGTCACGGAACGATCCGAACGTCAAGGACTAGAAGGTGGACTAGGCACATCGTTGCGATGCACGACCCCGTTGTGCATCACGAAGACGACGCGCTGCAGTTCTTTGACATCGACCAGAGGATTTCGCGGAGTCGCAATCAGATCGGCGACTTTGCCTTTTTCGATCGTACCGATCTCCCTGGACAGACCCAGTAGATCCGCAGCACCGACGGTGGCGCTCACGATTGCGTCCATCTCACTCATGCCAGCTTCGATCATATACGCGAACTCGCGCGCGTTCTCACTGTGCGGGCTGACACCGGAATCCGTTCCGAATGCGATCTTCACACCCGCCGCATGTGCGCGCTTGAACGCCTCTTGGCTCTGCGGACCCACGCGCAACGCCTTCCGGGCAACGACTGCGGGAAAGAACCCGGGTTGTTTGGCGCGCGCCTCCACCGTCTTACCCGCCAGGATCGTCGGTACGAGATAGCTTCCGGTTTTCAGAAACAAGCGAATCGACTCATCATTCAGGAATGTGCCGTGTTCGATCGAATCGACTCCCGCGCGAAGCGCTGCATTGATGCCGTCCGCATCATGGGCGTGCGCTGCGACGCGCTTGCCCAGCAGACGCGCAGTCGCAATGATCGAAGCCAGTTCGTCTTCGAAGAATTGCTGACCCGTCCCCGCCGCGATCGAACTCAACACACCACCGGTGGCGGTCAACTTGATGAGGTCGGCACCGCGCTTGACCTGCGCACGCACCGCTCGCCTTGCTCCCGCCACGCCGTCGGCCACGCCTTGAGCGGCTCCCGGCACCGGAAACAGATTCTCGCGATAGCCCAGCGTCGAGTCACTATGGCCACCGGTCGGGGTCAATGACTCACCGGCGACCAGGATTCGCGGTCCCGGCACCGTTCCGCGTCGGATCGCGTCGCGCAGCGCAAACGCAGAGTCACCGCTCGAACCCACATTGCGGATGGTCGTAAAGCCCGCTTCGAGCGTGCGCCGGGCGTAGAGAGCGCCACGGAGCGCTGCGTCGGCGTCGCTTTCCTGGAGCCGTCGCAAACGCACGTCCGAGGTGTACTCCGAGGTGATATGAGTATGGGAGTCGATCAAACCCGGGAGCACGAAGCGATCGGTCAGCGAGACGATGTCGATTTCGTCCGGCTCGGCGTCGACGTCTGCTCGCTCGATAAACCCCGGGCGAATCGCAACGATCCGGCCGCGGCGAATGATCACGCTCATATTCTGGACGGCCGGAGATCCGGGCACGGCGAGCAGAGAACCACAGTGCAACACGACGGTGCGGCCAGCCTCTTGCGCGGATGTCGGCCAAGCGAAGATCAAACTCGCGATCACAATCAGCAGAGTGAGAGAAAACCGCAAATGCATCAGATCTGGCGCTCCCTGCCCTGCCAGTAGCGATCGCGGATCACACGACGCTGCACCTTGCCAGCGGCGCTGCGCGGGATCTCGGCATCGAAGTCGACGCTGCGCGGACATTTGTAGTGAGCGAGCCTGGAGCGACAGTGCTGGATCAGCTCGTCAGCCAGCGCGTGGGACGCGGCGCGGCCGTCAACGGGTTGTACGACCGCTTTCACCTCTTCGCCGAACTCCTCGTTCGGAACACCGACAGTCGCCACATCGGCGACGGCCGGATGCTCCAGCAAAACGTCGTCGACTTCGGACGGATAGATGTTCACGCCCCCGGAAATGATCAACTCGGAGGTCCGGCCGGTCAGGAAGAGATAACCGTCTTCATCCAGATACCCCATGTCCTTCATCGTGAAGAAGTCACCGGCATAGCTGGATGACGTTTTCTCGGGATCCTTGAAGTACTCGAAGCGCCCATAACCGGGGGCACGGAAATAGACCGTCCCGACGTCACCGGAAGGCAGCGGATTGCCATCGTCGTCGCGAATCTCCACAAGCTGACCGGGCGCGGGCTGACCGACGCTGCCGGGTTTGTTCAACCACTCGTGCGAGTCGATGAAGGTGCCCCCGCCTTCGGTCGCCGCGTAGTACTCGAACACCACTGGACCGAACCAGTCGATCAGCGCTTTCTTGACGTGCACAGGCGTGGGTGCTGCACCGTGGAGCACATAGCGCATCGAAGAAATGTCGTAGCGCTCGCGCACTTCTTCGGGCAGGGCCAGCAGGCGATGGAACATGGTCGCGACCATATGAGTATGGGTTGCGCCGTGCTCCTGAGTCAGGCGCAGAGTCTCCTCGGGATCCCACCTGTCCATCAGCGAGACGCCCACGCCGCCAGCCAGCGGGCCGGCGAGATTGAAAGCCAGCGGCGCCGCGTGATACAGGGGCCCCGTACACAAACATGTGTCCTTCGCGCCATCATAGGCCGCAGTCTGCGCGGCCGAGATGGCCAGACCCGTAACCGGAGGCGGCTCCCTGCGGTACACGCCCTTGGGTCGGCCCGTCGTGCCAGAGGTGTAGAGCATGGTGCCGCCGAGTTCCGGATCGTCGATATCGCTCCCGTCCTGCTGTGAAAGCACGCGATCATAGGAATCGAAGCCATCGATCGGGCCGGCGACGGCCAGGCGTACGCCCGCATTTTCCGTCTCCTTCGCGACGGCTGCGGCAACGTCTGCAAACCGCGTATCCGCGATGAACGCCCGGGCTTCACAGTTCTCTACGATGTAGGCGACCTCCTCGGACTGCAGGTGCCAGTTGATCGCGGTCAATCGCAGGCCAGAGCGCAGTAATCCGCTGAACACCTCTGCGAATTCGGGCCGGTTTGCGCAGAGCAGCGCCACCGCGTCACCGGCTTTCAGACCTGCTTTGCGCAACGCCCGAGCGAGTTGATTCGCCCGCGCATTGAGTTCCTCAAAACTGCGGTCGCCCAGAGGAGAACGGATCGCGTGGCGCCCTGGATGCTCGCGAGCGGTCACGGCGACCGTCATCCCGACCTTGCGAGCCGCGTCCATATCGAGGTTCGTGGCGCCTGGGGAACTCATGATCCGGCCTCCGAAACGATTGGCCTGTGATTCTATCAGCCCGCTGGGCGGCAGATTCGGACAGGGCAGCGCCCGACTGGACGCCGGGAGACCCCGGCCTACCTTTCAGGGAGGAGGTGGACGGAGGATCGCTGCCGCACGCTTCGGCGCTGCGGGAGAGGAAAGTCCGGGCTTCGCAGGACAGGGAGGTGGCTAACGGCCACCGGGGGTGACCCCAGGGAAAGTGCAACAGAAATCACACAGCCCACCCCTGGGCCGTTCGCGGTTCGGGGCGGCAATGGTGAAATCGTGGGGTAAGAGCCCACGCGCGACAGCCGGGTGACCGGCGGCGAGGTAAACCCCTCCCGGAGCAAGCTCAAATAGGGACATCGTACGAGAGCGGTCCGCTCAATCAGCGCGTTCGCTTCGGCGGCGTGCAGCGGTGTCCGGGTCAGAGCGCTCGAGCCCGTCGGCAACGGCGGGCCTAGACGAATGATCCTCACGCGTGTTCGAAAGATCGCGCGCACAGAACCCGGCTTACAGTCCACTCTCGACGTCGCAAGGTGTCGGGACCGGGCGGGAAGAAGCTTCGGCCACAACCGCCCGGCTCCGCTGATTTCCAGGAAAATGAAACAAGGAATGAGCGACCTCAACTCCAGCTACGAAGCGATACGCAAGCGCGGCGAGCGCTTCGCTGAGCGCCGGGTCGCCGAGTCGTACGTCCTCCGCCCGCCCTATTCGGAAGAAGCCATCGAACGCCTGCTCGCGCTGCTCGCTGAGCATCCGCGCGTCCTGCTCGATGCCGGCTGCGGTACCGGGAAGCTGGCGCGTTCGCTGGTTTCGCGAGTCGACCGGGTCGACGCCGTCGATCCGTCGCCGGAGATGATTCGCATCGGGCGATCCGAGCCCGGCGGTGGGCACCCAAGCCTGCGCTGGATCGAGTCGGGCGTCGAAGGCGCCGTGCTCGAAGGCCCGTACGGGCTGGCGGTTGCCGGTGCGAGCTTCCACTGGTTCGATGCGGACATCGTATTGCCGCGACTCGCGAGTGCCCTGGCACCGGGTGCCTTCCTCGCGCTGCTGAGCGGAGACGCCCCCTGGGAGGCCGCCTGGCGCGACGCGGAACTCGAACTCTATTTCGAGTTCGCATCGCGCATGAGAGGGGAGCCGGTTCGCTGGACGCCTGTCGACCTCGAAGAGACCCCTCTGCTCCAACATCCCGGGTTCGCCACTGCCGGCTACTGTCTGACCGAGCCGACGAAACTCCGGCAACGCGTCGAAGACTACGTCGCGTGCCAGCATTCCCGGGCCAGCTTCACGCACGAGGCCATGGGCGAAACGCTCGCCCTGGAGTTCGACCGGGAACTGGAGCAGCTCCTGGACCGCCACGCCCGCGACGGCTGGCTGCAGTTCGAGCAACGCACCCGGATCGAATGGGGACGTCCGCTATCCTGATCGCTGCCCCGAGCGACTCGCCGGGGACACGGGAGATGATATGAGCAAGGTTCTCGAGGGTTTGCTGCAGCTTCTAGATCTCGAGCAGATCGAGGTCAACCTGTTTCGCGGCAATAGCCCAGACGAAGGCTGGCAACGCGTGTTCGGCGGTCAGGTCCTGGGGCAGGCGCTGGTCGCCGCCAATCGCACCGTCGAGGGACGTCGCGCACATTCGCTACACGGCTACTTCCTGCGACCGGGCGACGTCAAGGTGCCCATCCTCTACGAGGTCGATCGGATTCGCGACGGCCGGAGCTTCACGACCCGCCGGGTGGTCGCGATTCAGCACGGGCGCGCGATCTTCAACATGGCCGTGAGCTTCCAGGTCGATGAAGGCGGTTTCGATCACCAGATCGAGATGCCCGATGTTCCGGGTCCCGAAGGCATTCTCAACGAAGTCGAACTGCGCAAGCGCATGGCGGATCGCATCCCGGAACAGTGGCGAAAATCGTTCACGCGCGAGCGCCCGATCGAAACGCGCTCGCTCGATCCGATCAACGAGTTCGAACCCGAGAAGCGACCACCGTTCCAGAACGTGTGGTTCAAGGCGATCGGAGCGTTGCCCGACGATCCGCAACTGCATCAATGCGTGCTCGCCTACGCTTCGGACCTGACACTGCTCGACACCGCGACGATGCCGCACGGGGTTTCCTTCATGCAGGAAAACTTCCAGGCCGCGAGTCTGGATCACGCCATGTGGTTCCACCGGGACTTCCGCGCGGACGAATGGCTGCTGTATGCCCAGGACAGTCCCAGCGCCTCCGGTGCGCGCGGCTTCAATCGCGGTAGCGTTTTCACACGAGACGGAAAGCTGGTGGCGTCCACCACACAGGAAGGCTTGATTCGCCTGCGCTCTTGACGGGGTTCCCCCGGTATCGAAGACGGGCTAGCATGCAATCGACCCCACACGGGTCGAGGAGATATCCTCTTGATCATCGTGACCGGCGGCGCCGGATTCATCGGCAGCAATCTGGTGAAGAAACTCAATGAGCGCGGCGAGTCGAACGTGCTCGTGGTGGACGATCTGCGCAACGGTCACAAGTTCAAGAACCTCGTGGATTGCGAGATCGTAGACCTGATCGACAAGGATGATTTCATCGAGCACGTATTGTGGGGCGACGAGATCGGTCAGGTCGATGCGATTTTCCATCAGGGTGCATGCGCCGACACCATGGAATGGGACGGCCGGTACATGCTTCACGAGAACTACGACTACTCGAAAGCCCTGCTCGCGTTCTGCGACGAACGCGAAGTCCCCTTCATCTACGCGTCTTCAGCTGCGGTCTACGGACTGGGTCGGGATTTCCGAGAAGAACCCGAGTGCGAAGATCCGCTCAATGTCTACGGCTATTCCAAGCTGCTCTTCGATCGTTATGTACGCATGGGATGGGAGTCGTGGCGCTGCCAGGTCGTCGGCCTGCGCTACTTCAACGTGTACGGACCGCGCGAATCACACAAGGGCGAGATGTCGAGCGTCGCATACAAGAATCACTTGCAGCTCGGAGACGGCGAGCAGGTGCGCTTGTTCGAAGGCTCCGAGCAGTACCTGCGCGATTTCGTCTGGGTGGGCGACGTCGCGAACGTGAACACCTGGATGCTCAATCATCCCGCGGTATCGGGCATCTTCAACGTGGGCTCGGGTCGCGCGCAGAGCTTCTGCGATGTGGCCAACGCCGTGATCGCCTACTACGGCCGGGGCGAGATCGAATACGTCCCGGTCCCCGAAGCGCTACAAGCCAGCTATCAGAGCTACACCTGCGCGGACATCACTCGACTGCGAGAAGCAGGTTACGACACGCCCTTCCTCAGCGTCGAAGAGGGCGTGCCGTTGTACCTGAAGTGCTTGTCGTAGGAGCTTGGAGAAGTATCAGGAGCTGATGGCGATCCTGCGGGGTCGGGCAGCTTCGATCTTCGGAAGCAGCAGTTCCAGCACTCCGTTGTTCATCTTGGCCTGGATCTTCGTGCCATCGATCACACTCGATAGACGAAAGCGGTGCTCGAAGTTGCCCACGTTGTATTCGGTATAGACCGGCTGAAGATCTGCGTGGTCATCCGGGGAGACGGTCCCCTGAATGCTCAGGACGTTGTCGTTCAGGCCGACTTCGACCGAAGTTTCATCGACACCGGGCATATCGGCCCAGAGCCTGAGTCCTTCTTCGCTTTCGACGATGTCGACAACCGGACGAAAGGTGCGACCCGGGCGTGTGGACTCCTCGGCCACGGGGCGTTTGAGCTCCTCGGAAACGGCTGCTTGCTTGCTGAGTTCAGTCATCTCGATTCCTCCTCTGGCTCTGGATCTAGGATGTGACCTGGATCTCGCGCGGCTTCACTTCCTCGCGCAACGGAATCCGAACCGTGAGCACGCCGTTCTTGCAGGTGGCCTTGGCATCGACCGGGTCGATATCTCGAGGCAATTGCAGGGAACGCGAGAACTCTCGCGCCGGGCGTTCGCGGCGATGGTAACTGCCGCTGGCGAGCTCAGTTTCGTCTGGCTTTCCGCTGACGATCAGAGTCTGGCCGCGCGTTTCGATCGTGAGTTGCTCGTGCGCGAAACCGGGAACCTCCATGCGAATGGCCAGACCGTCCGCATCTCGGAACACATTGATGGGCGGGTAGACACCGCGACCGGAAATCCCGAGGTCGAACCCAACCGGATTGTCAGAAGCGCTGTCCAAGTCTCTTTGTAGACGGAGCAACGCATTCACCGGGTCGAAGTCTCTTCGATGTGGAAACAACGTCATTTTTGAAACCTCCTTGCTAGGCGGGAAATTTTCTTTCTTCCCTCTCCAATCGAAGCGTATGAACAGCCGGAAGCCCGTCAAGCCGCAAACGGCTACAATGGAACGATCGCCCCGTTGCCGTGACGCTCGGCTCAGTCGGAGAGGAGATTGGGGAAATGCCACATCCGCGTTGCATCTCGCATCTGCGTGACTATGTTGCGATCCCATCGGTGAATCCGATGCGCAGGACCGACATCGATCCCCAGATCGTCGGCGAACTTCGCTACGCAGAACACATGCACGAACAGCTTCGCGCCCTGGGCCTGGACGCACAGATCATCGGCCAGCCGGATCGCCCTTCGGTCATCGCGGAGGCGAGTGTGTCCGGAGCGCGCGAGACCCTCCTGGTCGCCTCGCACCTGGATACGGTGCCCGTCGACGGCATGGAGATTTCCCCCTTCGACCCGCAGCTGCGAGGCGGAAGGCTGTACGGCCGCGGCTCCTGCGACACCAAGGCCGGGATGGCCGCCCTGATGGACGCACTCGAGACGGTACTGACGCTCGGGACCCTGCGACGCAATGTGGTCATCGTGGGCGAATCCGACGAAGAACTGGGTAGCATCGGCGTGAACGACGTGATCGAGTCGCTGGGTTCCCGAAAACCCGACTGGGTGATCGCGACCGAACCCACTTCATTGCGCGTGGTCACACGTCACAAGGGGATCGCGCACGCCCAGCTCAAAGCCTCGGGCATCGCTTGTCACAGCTCCGCGCCGGAAAAAGGCCGCAACGCGATCGTCGCACTTTCGCGTGCCGTCCTTGCGCTCGAGGACCTGCAGGCGGAGATCGCGAAGAAGCGCGACGAGCGGCTCGGGCCGGGAACTCTCTCGGTCGGACTGATCGGAGGCGGTAGTGCGGCCAACGTCGTGCCCGAAGAAGCCTGGCTGGTGCTGGACCGACGCCTGCTTCCCGGCGAAGACGAGAACTTCGTAAGACAGCAGCTTCGAGATCTGTTCGAACGCACCGGCATTGACGATGTGGAGATCGACTGGTGCCGCACCGAGAAGGCCGCTCTCGGAACCGAGGACACGCACGCCTCGGTGCTCGCATGTCAGGCGGCGCTGGCCGACGCCGGCTTGCCGACAGAACCCGATACGGCCGCATTTGGCACAGACGCGGGCGTGTTCACAAGTCACGGAATCGGTGGTGTGGTATTCGGTCCCGGTTCCATTGAACAGGCCCACACGGCCTCGGAGTGGGTTGAAACCGCGCAGGTCGAAACGGCCAGCGCGGTCTTCCGCCGTCTGCTCGAGAGCCCTGGGGCGTAGGGCGAGATGCCGGCTGCAATTCCAGAACTCTGCCTGGTTCCGATACCGCGCTCGATCGAGTTCGCGCCAGGGCGTTGTATGTATAGGGAAGATGGGCGAATGGAGTTCGCCCGCGAGGCGGGCGCGGCGGCCGACCGTGTGAGCGAGGTGCTGGCGACACGCGGCACTCCAGACGGTGGTGTCACCGCCCGGATCTCGGAGGACTCCGGACTTCCGCCAGAGGGTTTCGAGCTGACGATCGGCGAGCGCGGAGTCGAAATCCTGGCGGGCGATCGACGCGGTCTGCTCTGGGGGCTGGCCACTCTGGAACAGATCCTGCTCCAATCGCCCTCGGGCCTGCCCCATTTGCGCATCCGAGACTTCCCCGATTTCGCGGAACGCGGCTATATGATCGACGTGAGTCGCGATCGCGTTCCCACGCGCGAAACCCTTGGCCTGATCGTGGATCTGCTCGCAGGGCTTCGCTTCAACCAGTTGCAGTTGTATACCGAGCACAGCTTCGCGTACGCGAACTGCGAGATCGTCTGGCGCGATGCGTCACCGATGACTCCCGAAGATATCCGCTGGCTCGACGCGCTCTGCCACGAACGCGGCATCGAACTGATTCCGAACCAGAACAGCTTCGGTCACATGGAGCGCTGGTTGAAGCACGACGCGTATCGCCATCTCGGCGAGCTACCCGAGGCCAGCGCTTGTCTGCGTCCCGGCGCGGAGAGCCTGGCGTTCATGCGCGAACGCTACGAGGAGCTACTGCCCTGCTTCGGTTCGCGCACCTTGAACATCGGCTGCGACGAGACTTTTGAACTGGGCCAGGGACGGAGCAAGACCGACTGCGAGACGCGCGGACACGGTCGCGTCTATCTGGACTTCCTGCTCGAACTCATCTCCGGCCTGCGCGCGAAAGGCCATCACGTCCAGTTCTGGGGTGACATCATCGCGAAGTACCCGGAACTGGCCATCGAACTGCCAAGTGAAGGCGTCACCGCTCTGGCCTGGGGCTATTCCGCACCCTTCGATCCCGAAAGCCTGCCCGCTCGGGTCCGCGAGGTCTTTGGCCGGTTCGCGGATCTGAACGCTCAGTCGACGTTCCACCGCGGCGCTGCACCGTTTGCGGATTCGGGCATTCCCTTTTCCGTGTGCCCGGGCACATCGAGCTGGAACAGCCTGATCGGCCGTCTGCCCAACGCACTGGGCAATCTGCTCGATGCGGCAGAAGCCGGAAAACCGCGAGGAGCCCGCGGTTTCTTGATCACCGACTGGGGCGACAACGGTCATCTGCAGCCGCTTTCGATCAGCTTGCCGCCGTTGGTGTACGGAGCCGCAGTCGCCTGGTGTGCAGAAAGCGCGCGTGGACTCGACCTGGAAACAGCCCTGAACCGGCTCGTCTTGCGCGACCCGAGTGGTGAGTCGGGGCGCGCGCTCCTGGGACTCGGGAAACTCTACGAGCTGAGCGGGCTTTCCACTCTCAACGCGAGCCCGTTGTTCAACGCGTTGATCCGCCCCCTCGGAAGCAACCTCCTGAGCTGGGGAGAAACCAGCCCCGAGAAGATTCACACGACGATCGAAGCCATCGACGAGCAGCTCGCGCGACTCGAACGCTCCGAACCCCGTGGGTTCGGAGGCGAAATCGTGAAGCGCGAACTCGGGCAGGCGGCCGCACTGGCTCGACACGGAGCCCGTCGCCTCGGCTTCGAACCGAACACGGATCGAAACGAGTTGCGTCGGGAGCTGTCTTCGCTGATCGAAGAGCAGGCCGCGACCTGGCGGGCGCGAAGTCGCGAGGGTGGACTAGTCGATAGTCTCGCGCGCTTGCGAGCGCGTCTGGTGGATTACGACTGAAACGGCTTCGCGAGATCGGCCGGGGCTCGAACGCGTCCCGCAAAGAGCGCGAGCACGATCAGCGTCAACACATAGGGCGTCATCAGCAGAAGGTTGTACGGCAGATCGACGCCGAGCGCCTGCAAGCGGAACTGCAGCGCACTTGCACCGCCAAAGAGCAGCGCCCCCGCCACGATGCGCAGTGGCCGATACCCACCGAAGAGAACCAGAGACAGAGCGATGAATCCGCGACCGCTCGTCATACCCTCGACGAACGAGTCCGAGATCCACAAGACGAGTGCCGCGCCCGCCAGCCCGGCACACAGACCTCCAAAGAGCGTGGACATCCAGCGCAGGCGCATGACCGGTACTCCCTGTGAGTGAGCCGCTTCAGCTCTCTCTCCGACGGCGCGAATCTCGAGGCCGGTGCGGGTCGAATTCAAGAAATACGCCACGGCGATGACCAGTACGATGGCCAGAACGGCGAAGGCATTGACCCCGGGAAGCAGATCCATGGCCTGCGGAGCGGTCTGAAATACGACATCGGGCGGGAACAGCCAGCGATTGGCCGTACCGGTCGCACCCAACGCGAAGATATTGAGTGCGGTGCCACACACGATCGGATCTGCGCGTCGCTCGAGTACGAAGAACGCAAAGACCGAAGCCAGAATCGCGCCACTCAGACCCGCGACACAGATGGCAAGCAGCACAGATCCACTCGCAGTCGCCACGGCGTAGGCAGCGAAGGCTCCTCCCAGCATCATGCCCTCGATGCCGATGTTGAGCACTCCCGCGCGCTCCGCGACCAGTTCACCCATGGCCGCGATGCCCAGCGGTGTGGAGAGACGCAGTACGGAAAGTGCAAACGCGAACATCGCCCCGTCCATCAGCGCTCACTCCGGGGCAATGCGAATCCCGCCGACAGGAAGATCACCAGCGCCTCGATGACCTGCACGGTCACCGAAGGCACACCCGCCACTCGTTGCATCGCCCCGCTCCCGCTGGCAAGTGCGGCGAAAAAAAGTGCGGCGGGGATGACCCCGACGGGATGAAGTCTCGCCAGTAGAGCGACGGCGATTGCCGTGAACCCATAGCCCGACGATAGATTCTCGAACAGACGGCCGGTCACACCGCTCACCTCGATGGCACCGGCAAGTCCGGCGAATGCACCGGAAAGCAGCAGTACACGGATCGTCTCGCGCTCCGGCGATATTCCGGCATAGCGCGCGGCCTCGGGCGATAGCCCGACGGCGCGCAGGCGAAGGCCAGCAGCGCTCCGGAACATCAACATCCAGAGCAATCCGGGCAGAAGGAGCGCGGGGATCAAGCCCGTATGCACGCGGTGCGTTCCCGGGAAAAGTGCGAGCCGCGCCGCCTCGGGAAAACTGTCGCTCTGTGGGTATGCGTTGCTGAATTCCTGTAGGGGCCCCTGTACTGCGTAGGCGACCCCGAGCACCGCGATGAAGTTGAGCAGGATGGTCGACAGGACTTCTGACACGCCGCGGCCCACTTTGAGCGCGGCTGCGATGCCGCCCCAGAGTCCGCCCGCGAGCGCTCCCGAGCCGAGCGTGAGCGGAAGCAGGATCCACCCGGGGGCGTCGGACAATAGGCGCGTCGAGAGAACCGTTGCCGCGAGCGCACCGATGTACAACTGGCCTTCTCCGCCGATATTCCAGATGCCGCATCGAAACGCACAGGAAATGCCGAGGCCCACGAGCAGCAACGGGACGGCGCGCACCAGTGTGTTTTCGAATGCAAGCGCATCTCCAAACGCACCGCCGAGCAACGCCCCAAACGCGAGGCCGACGTCGGCCCCAAGCATCGCAAGCAGGACCCCAGACAGTGCGAGCGCAACGAAGACCGCCGCCAGAGGTTGCAGAGTCGCTCGAATCCAGCTCAACTCTGCACGCCTAGCATGACTTGGCCAATCTGTTCGCGCTCGCGCTGATCGGAGGCAATCGGCAACGCGCGCCCTCGATAAAGCACTGCCACGCGCTGGCCGAGTTCCAGGACCTCGTCCAGGTCGGTCGAGATCAACAGCACCGCACACCCACGCCGCGCCTGATCGCGAATCAACTCGCGAACGAATCCCGTGGCCGCCACGTCGAGCCCGCGCGTCGGATTGACGGCCACGAACACACCCGGGGGCTCACGCAGCGCGCGGGCGATACAGAGTTTCTGCTGGTTGCCACCCGAAAGGGCGTCGACCCGGGAACCCGGCTCCGCCTGGATCTCGAAGGCTTCGATCGCAGCCCGCGCTGTTTCGTCCAGGGCCTGCATCGACACCAAGCCCCTGCGAAAGACCGGCTCACCTCCGCCCCCCGTCGCATCGAGCAAGATCAGGTTCTCGCGCAGCGAGAGATCGAGCACCAGGCCCGTGTGCTGGCGATCGCCGGAGACCATGGCCAATGGAGTGCGCAGCACCTGGAGTTCGCCCGCGTCGATGCGACGGACGCCGGCCAGCACTTCTTCGAGAGGTCCCTGCCCGTTCCCATCGATACCCGCGAGCGCCAGGATTTCGCCCGCGCGAACTTCCAGATCGATTCCCGCGAGACCTTCGCTGCACAGACCGGTCAGCCGCAGGGCCGGCGGTCCCGGCTCGGTTTCCGGCGGTCGTCCGGGCGGAGGCAACGCATCTCCCACCATCCAGCGACCGAGTTCGTCCGCGGTCAGCCCGGCTACCTCACGGGTCGCAACCGTCTCACCCGCCCGAAGGACAGTCACGCGGTCGCAGACTGCGGTGATCTCCTCGAGCTTGTGCGAGATCAGGATGACGCTACAGCCCTCGTCGCGCAGGTTTCCGATCAGTCGCAGCAGACCCGCGACTTCCGACGGCGCAAGGACGGCGGTTGGTTCGTCCAGGACCAGGACGCGGGCACCGCGCACGAGCGCACGCGCAATCTCGAGCCGCTGTTTCTGTGCAACCGGAAGATCCCCGGTGATGGCATCCGGCTCGACATCCAGTTCGAAACGATCCAGCACCCGACGCGCGCTGGCGTGAAGGGCTGCTGGCGAAAGGCGCCATGAACCGGTTTCGCCCAGAGCCAGGTTCTCGGCAACGGTCAGGGCTGGCACGAGCATGAAGTGCTGGTGTACGAGGCCGATACCGAGTTCGAGTGCGTGCTTCGGACTCGGAATCTCGACGCGCTTGCCATCGACCTGCAGTTCCCCCGAATCGGGTTGCAGATTTCCGTACAGAGTGCGCACCAGGGTCGTCTTGCCGGCCCCGTTCTCACCGAGCAGGGCGTGCACCTCCCCCGCTTCCACTTCGAGGCTCGCGCCCCGCAACGCCTGCGTAGCGCCGAAACGCTTGTGGATTTCGCGAAGGGCGACCCGCGCCACGGATCCTAGAACCCGGCGCGAGGTACGGTGACCGATCCGGACTTCACATCCGCAATCAATTTCTGGACACCGTCCCAGACAGGATCTGGAATGCGCGAGCGCAGCGCATCGTTCCACTCGATGCGCACGACCCCGTCGCGCAACCCGAAACGAATCGAGCGGGGATAAAACTGGCCCGACCTCACTTCGCGGGCCACGAGCAGCAGGGCACCGGGAACATCGAGCGTGGCCGAAGCCAGGATCGAGGTCGGCGCGAGATCATTCTGGTTCTTGTTCGTGCCGAAGGCGAAGACCTTTGGGTTCTCCTCGACGGCCTGAAAGAATCCACGCGCAGCTTCGTTTGCGTTGTGGATCAGCATATCGACACCCGTCGAAATCTGAGCGAGCGTCGCCTCGCGAGCAGCGGAGGCATCGGTCCAGTTTCCGATATACGAGATCTTCAGATCGGTGTGCTTGCGCGCGAGCTTTCCACCGCCTTCGAATG
>JAAELY010000470.1 GCA_024226335.1 bacterium | reverse complement strand
TTCCGAGAGAACTATCGCATGCTGCACGTCTTCGCCACTGTTTCGGCGCTGAAGCAAAAGATTACGTCGGTGTACGGTTTCGTCAAGCGCGCAGGGAACCGAGGTGTGGTGCAGCAGGTTTCGAAGCTGACGCCTGAGATGTTGGCGGAATGTTACACCACCGTGGCTGGTCAGGACTCTTACGCAGCGGTGATGCAGGACGAACAGGTACCTTCGCTCGTGCGACGGGCTTTGAATCTGATGCAAGTGGCGACGGGTGACGTTGTCGGCTCGGATGGGTATCGGCGGCAGAAGCGCCACGAAGGCGTCGCTCTCGCTCTTCGTTTTGGCCCTTCGGTGATCTTCGCGACACCGAACTTGGCAGACCAGCGGAGCGTGACCATTCTGCTGACACGAGGTGTCGATGCGGAGTACCGTTTGGATCTCGAGGAAGAGTGCAACGAGATGCCGACGTATGGCGAGATGCTCAAGATCGTGGCGAACGACCCGGTTGGGCAAGCTCTTGCCTTCGATCTCACGATGCGTCTTTTCATGCTTCACGTCTTGGGCGTTCGGAGTGACTGCGTCGGCTTGCGCCAGGGCAGACGGTCGCAGTGCACTCAGGAGTGGGTCACCGACGGGAGTGCTGCGAGTTCGACGTATCCTGGTATCTTTGGGCCGTTGCGCGCTGTCCAGGGGCCGTTGGAGGCCTCCGGTCGAGGTTCTTTGCATGGGCATTGGCGGTTTTGGCTTGTGGCTTTCAGTTACAACCAGCTTCTCGAATTGTTGCAGCGGGATCCGTCTACTCTTCAGGTGCGGCTCCGCGCTTGGATGCGAGAGACAGTGCGGGCTGTCTTGCAGACTCAGCAGTCTTCCGTTGCGGCGATGCCACGGATGTTCGGTGATACTTCGTCGCGGATGTCACCGCTTCCGTTTCTTCGCATCCAGAACAGAGCGTACGGCGCGGATGGCGGTCAGGAGTACTTGTACAAGAATGGCGAGGAGTCTTCCTTGAAGCGTCCGCGTCTAGATGAGGCGTCGTCGTATCCGCATGATTTGTGGCCCTTCAGGCCTCTGC
>JAAELY010000469.1 GCA_024226335.1 bacterium | reverse complement strand
GGGATCGGCGGCGACGCGCTTGCGCAATCGCTGACGCGTGTAGGGGGTGAAAAAGCGACCCTCATCCGTCCACACCATGTCGAGAGCGGGATCGTTCCTGAGTTTCCCTTCGCCGTACATCTGCAGATTGGCGTCGAAGAAGATCTCGTGTTTCAAGAAGAGAGCGATCATTTCCGACAACTCGGATTCTTCCTCACTCCCTTCTTCTAGCGTGATCCAGTGCTCAATCCGATCGATTTTCATTGCAATCGCGTCACGGGCGTGGACGTCGTAGACATCCTTGTAATTCGCCAGGTGGCCGGCGGCCGTCATGCCATTCTCGTGGACCTGATCGATCAGAATTCGTGTTTCTTCCGGAGTCGCCTGTTTGATCTTGATACTCGTGACGCCACGTTTGGCCCAATAGTCCACCTCTCGGCGGATCTCCGCTTCGGTGATGTCGTTGGGCCAAGCGACGCATTCATCCGCCGCGGTTTCGATCTGATACTCGCAGCGAAAAGCGCCGAAATAGGGACCCGAGTTGAAAATCCGCGTGCCGATCTCTTCGCCCTGATCGATGCGATCCCGAGCCTCGACAGAGCGCTCAGGGTTGAACTCGCCCGCCGACCAGGTCGCGGTGACGCCGTTAGCGAGAAAGAGGATCGCATTGTTGCGCATCTCTTCCGCTCGGCCGGAGTCGACCAGGTCCAAGTTGTAATGAGCGTGAAGGTCGAACATCCCGGGCAGGATGGTCGCGTCGTCATCCAGGTCGATGAGTCGCGCCGTGGGGAATTCGCGCCCCTTCAAATCGGCACCGACCTCGGCGAATCTTCCGTCTCGAATCACGATGCCGGTATTGCGCCTGCGCGCATCCGAAATCCCATCGAAGAGCCAGCCACCTCGCACCACTACCACCTCGGCAGAGGGCTTGGACCATTGCGCGTTCGCATCAACAGCGGCAAGCACCGATGCGCACGCGACAAGCAAAATGAGTTGAAATTTCATGGCAGATTGCATGTGTGCTCCTGATTCCTGGGCGTTGCCAGCTGGTGTTGCCAGGGCTTCTGTCCTCGGGTTCGAGTCTACCTGGATCCACGGCTCGAGGCGACCGACCGCGGGTGTGCCATGATACCGCCTCAGGAGACCCGCATGCATTCGACCTCCCGACGAGAGCCCCGACCGCCCCCCGACCTCGTGGTGCTGGAGCGCGACCTCTTCGCGATTCCGCCCGAAGAGATCGGCGAGGTGCGGGTGCTGCTTACGCTGCTCGATGGCGAGGTGGTGTACGAGGCGGAGCCCTGAGGTACCCCCCATGTTCGACCTACCCTTGAGCACGACCCTCCTCCTGTTGGGCTTTCCGCTCTTCTGGATCGTCTACACGATCGTCTTCCTGGTTCGCACGCGGGCATGGCGCGACGACGAGCGGGAGGAGGACCGGTGAGCGGCACCGTTCTCGGATT
>JAAELY010000468.1 GCA_024226335.1 bacterium | reverse complement strand
GGCCGAGCAGAGGTATATCGAGCGCTGTAAGTAGATTCGCCGACTCGGATATCCAAGGATCTTCAGTCGAATCTGTTCAGCAGCTAGTGCCCTGTTCCAGAAGTTCGCCAACTATCGCGACGCCCGCCCATCCCCGCCGGCTGCGTTGGAAAGGCCTTGAAGTATCAACGGATACTCCAGCGGCCTCCCGCCTTGCCAGCGTGGCGTCCGGGCACAGGGACAGTCACCGAACTGCTGGAACAGGACACTAGCTAGGCGTGCGTGAGTCGCAGGATTTTGCTGCCACTGCCCATGGGTGAGGCATTCGCGATGGCTTCTTCGAGCCATTGTTTCGCCGATTGGGATGCGTTCTCCAGGGTTTCACCTCGAGCGAGTCGGGCGCTGATCGCCGCCGAAAGCGCACAGCCAGTGCCGTGTACGGCGCCGACGTCGCGGCGCTTGCCGCGCAACCAGAGACCTTCCGTTCCGCTCAGCAGGAAGTCGTCGGGGGGGCCTTCTGCGTGTCCGCCCTTGACCAAAGCCGCTTGCGCACCCTCGTCGAGCAAGGCCCGGGCCGCGCGTTCTGGATCTGCGAAGCCCGTCAGTATTTCGGCCTCGGCCAGATTCGGAGTCACAAGCGCTGCACCTGCGATCAAGCGACTCACCAGGTTTCCCCAGGCTCTCCTCTCCAGCAGGTACGATCCATCGGAAGCCTGGAGCACGGGGTCGATCACGCGGGGAAGTGAATGGCGTTCGAGAATGGCCGCGACTCGGATCAAGACGTCGTCGGTCGCGAGCATGCCGATCTTGATCACATCGGGAACGACATCGCTCAGTAGCGCCTCGAGTTGCTCGCCCACCACATTGGGAAAAGCAGGAAGGGTTCGCCGAATCCCTGTGGTAGTCTGCACTGTCAAAGCCGTGGGTACGGCCATACCGTGGACATCGTGATGCGCGAAGACCTGAACATCGAGCTGCAAGCCCGCACCACCGGTCGGGTCGGAACCAGCGATCGAGAGCGCCCTGGGTATCGCGTCGGCAGTCATGGGCGCAACAGACTAGCAGGGACACGCGTGTCAATCTCGCTTCGCAAGACGCTGATCCGGTTCTTCGCTTGCGCCTCTATCGCGTTGGCGTGTTCACCGGATCCTACGGAATCCGCCGCCCCCTCCGCAGAGGAGGCTCCCGCCCCGGCCGCCAAGCCACAGTACGCCCGTGAGATCAGCATGGAAGAGGCCAAGACGAAGAAGCCCGTGGTTCTCTTGATCTCCATGGACGCGATTCGCCCGGATTATCTCGATTGGGTTCATCTATTCGGGGCCTATCCGTTCGAGCAGTACGGCATCCGGGCAAAGTCCCTGACGCCGGTTTTTCCCACGAATCTGTTCCCGACGCATGCGTCGCTGATCACAGGCGCCTGGCCCAGCCAACACGGTATCGTCAATGATCGTTTCCTGGACGCGAGGCGCGGCTATTTCCACGAGGACCCGAATGCGAACTGGCTCGCGGCCGAGCCGCTCTGGGCGGCCGCCGAACGCCAGGGGATCAAGACGGCCGTCTTTGGTTGGCCCGGTTCGCGCGGTGCCTATCGCGGTATCGAGCCCACGTTCACAGTGCCTCCTTCGCGCGAGAAGGAGCACGAGCGAGGCAAGGTCAATCAGATTGCGGAATGGTACCGCCTTCCCCAGGATGAGACTCCGCAACTGATCATCGCCTACTTCAAGGGGACCGATGCGGCAGCACATCAACACGGTCCCGACGATCCAAACGTATTGCGTTCTCTCAAGCAGCAAGACGTGCAGATCCAGAGGCTTCACATGGATATGGGTGTGCGCAAGGCGTGGTATCACACGACCATGATCGTAGTGAGTGGGCACGGAATGGCTCTGGCGACTGAGGCGATCGACGTCGGTACCCCTCTGCGCGAGAAGGGCTTGAACGTGCTCGTTCCGAAAGGTGGGGGAGCGGCCGTTGTCTACCTCGAAAAGCCCGAGCAACGGGACGAGGCGCTCGAGATCCTGCGAGCACAAGCGAACATCGAGGCGTACCCGAGTGACGAGTTTCTCAAAGGGTACAACGCCTATCAACGCGAGCGCTCGGGCGAAATCATCGTGACGGTGGATCCTCCCTATGTGCTCTGGGATCCTGGGCCCGACCCCGAAGAAGGCATCCCGACCGGACGCGTGAAGAACATCGTCAGGGGCGCACACGGCTACCGGCCGGAAGACGAGAAGATGCAGGGCATCTTCATGGCCGTGGGACGTGGAGTCGAACGCCGCAAGGACATCGGCGTCGTGCACACGATCGATGTTGCGGCTACGGTCGCAAACCTGCTGGGGATTGACCCGCCGGAGCACTCTCAGGGACGGGCACTTCTCGATCCGAACATCCAGTTCGAGATCGCTACGGAAGTTTTTGATCTTCCATCATTGCCGTGAGCACGACCAGCCTGGCACCGGAGTCATTCTCTATGCCATGCACTTCACCCGGTGAAGACAACACCGCTTCTCCGGCTTTCAGCGTCCGCTCTTCGTCGCCCACTCGAAAGCGCCCGCAGCCTTCGACCACCAGATAGATCTTGTTCGCATCGTCGTGGGCGTGCGGTTTCTGCATCTGCCCCGGTTCCAGGCAGTACAGGTCCATGAAGAAACCATCGCCCTGAAACAGGCCGACTTTCTGCATCTTTTCCGCTGCGAAAACATGGGCGCTCTCGTCCCAGCGTACGACATTCATCGGGGAGTATTGACCCATTCGACGTTTGCGCCGACGACCGGAGGTGCTTCGGCGTTGAGCAGAGCGAGTTTGCGCGCAACGATTCCGGACAACTCGCCGAAAGCCTGTCCCGCAACGCTATCGGGAGCCGAAATCCAGGTCGGTTTTCCCGTGTCACCAGCGGTCACGACGTCGGGCTGCATGGGTACGCGTGCCAGTACTTCGACACCCAGTTCCTTTGCGGCGCGATCTGCGCCTCCTTCACCGAAGAGCATGTGCTGCTTTTCGCAACCGTCGCATACGAAGTAACTCATGTTCTCGACGATCCCGAGCACCGGTACGTTCACCTGCTGGAACATCTTCAGTCCCTTGCGCGCGTCGATCAGCGAGACCTCTTGTGGCGTCGTCACGATCACGGCGCCGGAAAGAGGTGCGGTCTGCACGAGTGTGAGAGCCGCATCACCCGTGCCTGGTGGAAGGTCCAGTACGAGGTAGTCGAGGTTTCCCCAAGCCACGTCGCCGAGGAACTGACGGATGACTCCGTGAACCATTGGGCCTCGCCAGATTACGGGTGCGTCATCCCCGGCGAGAAATCCGATCGACATCAGCTTGAGTCCGTAGCTTTGCAGCGGAAAGATCTTCTTGTCTTCGGTGACTCGCGGATAGCCCGAGATGTTGAGCATTAGCGGTATCGAGGGACCAAAGATATCGCAATCCAGCAAGCCCACTTTCGCGCCGGTTCCGGCCAATGAGAGCGCCAGATTCACCGCCACCGTCGACTTGCCGACGCCTCCCTTGCCACTGGCTACCGCGATCACGTTCTTGACCTGCTCGAGCCCTTCGGGTCGATTCTCGTGTGCCGATCCGCGAGTCTGCGCGGTCATCGTCACCTCGACCTCATCCACCCCGGGAAGCGCCGCGACCGCCTGCTCGGCCGCCTGACGGAACATGTCTTTTACCGGGCAGGCAGGTGTTGTCAGTTCGATCGCGAAAGCGACCTTGCCGGAATCGATCTGCAGGTTCTTGATGAACCCGAGGTCGACGATCGAACGCTTGAAATCGGGGTCTTCGATCGGACGCAACGCTTCGAGGACGTCGCGCTCGCTGGGTTGGCTCATGGGCACCTCTCCGCAACGGCGGGCTGCCCGATCATACTGAACTACGGCGTTCTTTTCTTCGCCCCGGTAGCCATCCCAGCATCGGGAGACGGGTTAGACTACCTGCCGATGGCTCCGAAAACCGCTCCGAATGCGTACGACAAAATCTACGCAGTTGTGCGCAAGATCCCACATGGGCGCGTGGCTACCTATGGTCAGGTCGCCCGACTCGCGGGTCTCGGTCGCGCGGCCCGCCAGGTCGGCTACGCACTTCATGCGCTCGTCGACGAGAGCCTGCCCTGGCAACGCGTGATCAATTCGAAGGGCGAGATCAGCCTGCGCGCGCTCGAAGGCCCCGAAGAAGCCCAACGACGCTTGCTTGAAGACGAGGGCATCGATTTCGATCTGCGCGGCCGCGTCGACCTGTCGCGCTACCAGTGGCGCAAGGGCCGAAATTAGCTCGAGCGATTTCCTCGCAGGATTCCCTTCTCAGAAGGTTTCTCAGAACTCTTCCCACTCATCATCGGACACATTGGAACCCGCAGAGTCCGAGGTGAGTTCCGCCGGGTCCCTACCCATTTCCCGGGTGCGTGGCCCCTCCGCCTCGGCACCGGACGGCGCGGCCGATGGCGCGGCGTCCATTGCCAACTCCGCATTCTCCGCGATCCCGCCGCTATTCCGGTTGCGCCGTCGCGTACTGAACCCGACGAGCTCTTGATCCCGCCGATTACACTCTGGAGCTTTGAACCCATCGTATTTGCGTCCTGCTTCAACTTGTCGAAGCTGCCCCGGCATTTTCCTGCGATGGTCGGGCGCACGTCGCCCTCGATAACCTGGGTGAGCTTGCCTTTTCGATACTCGTTGTGGCGTGAGCTGCTGCGAATGCGATGACCGGCTTGAACTCTTTCCAGAGCCCTTCCACTACATCCAGCTGATCGCGAATCTGCTGGGAATCGGTTCTGGGCAGCCCCAGGGTCTCGTCACCGTCCTGCAGACCCTTCAGTGTTCTCTCGGAAAAGGGTGTAGGTTTCCAACAAGCTGAGCTTGCTGTCTTCTCTCTCATGCCCGTAGGCCACCAGCAGAAATCCCTTACTCACCTTCTGAGTCAACATGCATTGCTTTCCGGATAGATTGAGAACGACTCCGAATTTTTCCAACTGGCGGGACCCCGGTTCCCTTCTTCCTCGCAACCGGGCTACACCTGTGAGGTAACTGGCCGGGGATTGAACGACGGAACCGATGCACTTGCCTTTCATAGACACGGAATACTCCATGTCAGTTGCAGCTGTGTATTTGGCGCTCAAAGCACCGTCTTGAGTGACGGCAAGGATGCAATCGCAGCCAGAGTGCGAGACAAAACACTACGGAACTTGCCGTGAACGCTGTCTGCAGTAGCCGGGTCTTCCGGCCTCGTGCGTTACGCCGCGATTCGGAGCAGGACGCAGATCTGCGCACCTGTTGCTATGCCCGACCCGGCACCGTGCTCCACAAGTCGTTCGTTGGCGTCAGTCACATCCGACGGCGCAGACGTCGACTCAACGGTCGATCTGACAGGTATGACACCAAATCGCTGGGCCCAGAGGGATCGCCGGACATCCGCGTCCACGGCGGAGGCAGATGGCCTGGAGCGTCTGCGGAATCCGGAACCAGCTGGATGACGAGTGGCTTCCGGACGACTCGGTTGGCTCGAATCCTGTTAGGCGTCCAGCCGAGGCCGTCGTTCGATCAGCGTCATCATTTCGCTGCGCAAGCGTCGCACGTCCATCGGGACGCGCGCCTGGCGCAATGAAAGTGCGCCGGTCGCCAGGGTGATCAGAATCTGCGCGATCTGGGAAGCGCTGATATCGCGCCTGAGATCGGCGGACTCCTGGCCGCGCATCGCGACTTTCGTCAGGCGGAGCACCGCGCGCTGCAAGAGATCCACGCAACGTTCCCGAATTGCGACCGAGCGCTCGAGTGCCTCTGCGATCCGTTCGGTGGGTACTCGGCGTCCTTCCTGCATCGGCCAGAGGCCTGTCGATACCGCATCGGCGAAACGCGAGAACACGGCGTCAACGCTCTGTTCATCTTCCGGTCCGACCAACGCGTCGAGTACTCCCGCTAGTACCCAGTCGAACAACGCGACCAGAAAGTCGTCACGGTCTTTGAAGTGGACGTAGAACGCACCCCGCGTGAAGCCCGCTCGTGAACAGATTGCATCGAGGCTAGGAGCTTCCAGGCCATGCTCGCTGCACTCTGCCAAGCCCGCTTCGAGCAGAATTCGGCGCGTGCGGCGTTTTGCTTCGGCGCGCGACCCGGGCGGTATCTGTGAGCGTTGATTCATCAGGACCTCAATCATCTCATGCGTCTCTGCTTGCGGTAAAGCCGATCATCGTGCGCATCTTGAAAAGAGCCTGTGGAAGTGCGCAAGAGAAGTCCGTAAATGCGGCGGAGTTGCGCGGTTTTTCGCGTTCGAGTTCGAAACTCCTCCCGTCCGAGTTGCGCAAGAGGAATTTTCCGAATCGCAGCGACGGTAGAGAACCCAACCGAAACTGCTCTTTCGCCGAATACGGGGCTCTTGCTCCAGTCAATTCCCAGAACGTCGAGGTTCCCGCACAAGCGTAGAAATGAACGCTAGGGCGAGCAATTTGAAACCAATAGCAACCCAGAACACGTGTTGGTAGGAGTACGCTGCGGCGAGTGCTCCGCCGGTGACCACGCCTATCGCACCCAAGGCCTCGGACGTCGAGTTGGCGACCGCGATGCGCAACGGAAGATGCTCTCGCTCGCCGAATTCCAGCACCAGGTTCTGGGAAGCCATCATCCAGCCGCCCAGGCCGATTCCCAGCAGGCTGAAGACGAGCATAACCGCGCCAAAACTCTGATCGGCGAGCAATAGAAGGGTCGAAGAGACCCAGAAGATCATCGCCGCGATGAACACGAAGCGAAAACCCGTTCGATCGGCGATCAAACCCCAGCCCAGGCTTGCTCCCGATTGGCTAAGGATGAACGCCGCCGAAAACGCCCCGAGTTCAGTTCCGGAAAACTCACTGCGCGCGAAGAGAATGTAGAAGGGAACCGCCATGCGCCCCGTGCTCGCCAGCGCGCGCGCGATGAAGTAGTAGGTGAAATTCCGGTCGCCACGCAGTAATGCGGGAATCTCCGCAATCCGGCTTCCCACTCCGGAGCGGTCCAGGACGGTGGGAGATTCCGGCTCGCGAATGAATACGAGCATCGCCAGGCCGCAGCTCGTCAGGGCGAACGCGACCAGGAAAGTCGCTGCATAGCCATTTCCGAGTGCGTTGTTTTCAACCAGAAACCCGCCGTAGGCGCCGACAGCGGCGGCCGTCAGGCCGGCCAGTGCGCCTCGTAATCCCGAGAGTACGCCGCGCCGCTCGATCGGAATGACCTTCCCCATCAAGAAATTGAAGATCACGCCCTGCATCCCCATAAAGAAGCCGAACAAACCGAGGAAGATGCAGATTGCGATCAGGTCCCAACCGCCCGTCAGGAAGAAGCCCGCCAGTGCGACTCCCAACACCTGCAGGCGCATGACCCCGCCGACCAGAAAACCCAATGGCAAGACGCGCCGCCGGTGCCCGATCAGGGAGGCGCTGAGAATCGGAGACAGGCACTGCCCAAGCGCCTGGGCTCCTCGTGCCAGGCCGACTGCGAAATCTGAGCCGGACAGCAGGAGTACATAGGCCGGGATGAAAGTGGGAGCCTGGATCAGACGAAAGCCAGTCTGGCCCAGAAGGCCGTGCGCGAGATGTGCCAGGTAGTTTCGCTTCAGGTTGCCCCAGACCTCGTCGCGAAACTCGAGCTCACTTCGAACCGCCGGGGAATCCGTGATTTCGGTCCGTCCCGGGGAAGGCGAATCTACAGACAGGTGACTGCGCCGCCGTCGACCGGGATGATCGCGCCCGTAACATAGGCTCCGGCTCGTGACGCCAGGAAGAGAGCGACACCGGCCATGTCCTCGGGCTCGCCGATGCGTCCGCGCGGGGTGGAGGCAATGATCGAATCCCGGAAGGCATCCAGTGTGGCTGCCATCATCTTGCTTTCGAAAGCCCCGGGAGCCACGCCGTTGACCGTGATGTTCTCTTTGGTCAGCTTGCGCGCGAGTACCTTCGTCAGTTGGTGCAGGGCGGCCTTGCTCGTCGAATAGGAGTAGGTCTCGAGGGCCGGCGCATGCAGGCCGTCTACCGAGCCGATGTTGATGACGCGCGCCGGGTCTTCTGCACTCGACGCCTTGCGCAACAGCGGCAGCAGGTCGCGCGTCAGGAAAAAGATCGATTTCACGTTCAGGTCCATGACCTTGTCCCAACCCGACTCGGGAAATTCTTCGATGTCCTGCCCCCAGTTCGCACCGGCATTGTTGACCAGGATGTCGAGCTTCGATTCTCGTTCGCCCAGATCCTCGACCAGAGCGCGTACCCCGTCGAGTGTGGAGAGGTCCGCCGGCAGTGCGATGCAGGTGCCCAGCTTGGAGAGCTCCGCAGCCAGTTCTTCGCAAACATCGGCTTTGCGCGAGGAAATATACGTCCGGGCTCCGTTCTCCACATATCCTCGGGCAATCATTTCGCCGATCCCGCGGGAGCCTCCGGTGACCAAAGCGATCTTGCCTTCGACAGAGAACAGGTTCTTCAAGGGGGCTCCTTCGGATGGGTCGGCGTCGCTGATTCGACCGCCCGGCCAGTGTACCAGTTCCTGTCGTTTGACCCCGATCCGGCTTCTGAATAGCATTCACGTACCGACTGGTTGAGAAGGAGACGAGAACGATGGCCGATTTCGAATTTTGTACTGTCGAGCGGGATGGGAACCTCACACTGGTTACGATCAACCGCCCGAAGGTGATGAACAGCCTGCATCCGGCAGCAAACAACGAACTGGAGCAGGTCTTCGACGATTTCTCCAACGATCCGGAGCAGTGGATCGCAATCCTGACCGGCGCGGGCGATCGCGCGTTCTCGGCCGGAAACGATCTGAAGTACACGGCGGCCGGCAAGGGCAACATCTCTCAGCCCAAGACCGGCTTTGGCGGTCTCACTTCGCGCTTCGATTGCGTCAAGCCAGTTATTGCCGCAGTCAATGGCGTTGCGATGGGCGGCGGTTTCGAGATCGCTCTGGCTTGCGACCTGATCATCGCTTCCGACAACGCCATCTTCGCGCTGCCGGAGCCGCGTGTCGGCCTGGCGGCGCTCGCCGGGGGATTGCAGCGCCTGCCCAGGCAGATCGGCGTCAAGCGTGCCATGGGTATGATCCTCACCGGCCGGCGCGTCAGCGCGGCCGAGGGTCTGGATCTCGGCTTCGTCAATGAGGTCGTTCCGCAGGCTGACCTCATGAATGCCGCGCGCGCATGGGCCGATCAGATTCTGGAGTGCGCTCCACTCTCGATCCGGGCCAGCAAACAGACCGTAATGCAGAGCCTGGACCGCTCCGATCTGGTGGAGGCTCTGCAGAACGGGCAGTACTCCGCGATCGGTGACATGGTTCGCAGTGCGGACTTCAAGGAGGGCCCGCGCGCATTCGCCGAGAAGCGCAAACCGGAGTGGAAGGGCGCCTGAGCGACTATTCCGGAACCGCCATTCCTCGCTGGACTGCGGGACGCTTGCCGATGCGTTCTAGCCATTCGACCACGCGTTCACTCTCCATGACCTGCGCCATTCCCAGTTGGAGCGGAATGCTCAGCCACGGGTAGTGCATGATGTCGCCGATGCTGTAGTCGCCGGCCAGGTATTCGCGACCGTCGGACAGGATGCGCTCCAGGACTCCGATCAGGCGGCTCACTTCACCCCCGAAGATCTCCAGCATCTCCGCGTTTTTCTCGCCTTCTTTTCGCAGAGCGGCACCGAAGCGACCCATGTTCGGTCCGATCCCGCCCGTTTGAAAGAACGCGTACTGGATGGCTTCCATGCGCTTGATGGGGTCTCGCGACAGGATCTCACCTTTTCCGTACTTCTCGGCCAGGTGAAGCAGGATGGCTCCAGATTCCCAGATCACTTGTCCGTCGTCGTCGAGTACCGGAATCTTGTGGTTGGGATTGAGCGCGAGAAAAGGCGTTTCCTTCTGCTCACCGTCGAGTGCGACCCGCTTGACCTCGTAGTCGAGTCCGAGTTCTTCGAGTCCGATCGAAATCTTGCGACCGTTGGGTGTGCCGGCGGTGTAGAGTTAGCCCTGATCCGTCATACCGCCTCGGCGAAAACCGCCTTCGGCTCGCGCCAGAGCACGCGCTTCGCGGTCGTACTCGACCGCGCTCATCCTCACTTGGGTGAAACCCAAGCTCCGGTGAGCACGGCCTGCGTGCGACCCCGAATCACGCACTCTGACGCGTTTTCTCGCGAGGCGGTACGACGGATCAGGGCTAGATCAATCCGTGTCCTTTCAAGGTCTCGTGGGTGGCGGAGGAACACCGGTGACTGCGAACTCACCCGTCCTCCAGCGATAGCCACAGATTCCGCACGACCGGCGATCAGTCGCAAACGCGCGGT
>JAAELY010000467.1 GCA_024226335.1 bacterium | reverse complement strand
CTCCGCGCACATCGTCAATGGCACTCTCAACGTCAACGAGACCGTACACCTGGCAGAACGGACCGCCGCTGCATTGATCTCGAGCGACGGCCTGGAATCCGCCAGTACGGAGACCGAGCAGTGAAGCCGATCTGCAGCCTTTCGCTCGACCTCGACGACCAGTGGTCGTACATGAAGACTCATGGGGACGAGGGTTGGCAAGAGTACCCTTCCTACCTGGGAGTTCTGGTTCCTCGGGTGCTCGAATTCGCGGACGAGCGCGGCCTGCGCATGACCGTATTCGTGGTCGGACGCGATGCGGAATCCCCCGGAGGTCGCGAACAGATCGCTTCGATCGCCCTTGCGGGACACGAACTGGGCAACCACTCCTTCGAACACGAGCCCTGGATGAGCCGCTACACGCCCAAGCAGGCCCAGGTCGAGATCCAGCGTACCGAAGAGGCGATCGCAGCAGCGGCCGGCGTGCGACCGCGGGGATTTCGCGGTCCCGGCTATGCCCTCAGTCTTCCGATACTCCAGGTCCTGGTCGAGCGAGGCTACCGTTACGATGCCTCGACGTTGCCGAGCTATCTGGGACCGCTCGCCCGCGCCTACTATCTCCGCAAGGCAAACCTGAGCGAGGCCGAACGCGCCGAACGTGAAGTCTTGTTCGGCAGCCTGTCCGACGGTCTACGCCCCAGTGGCGCCTACGAGTGGAATTTCGAAGGCCAACGACTGCTCGAGATACCGGTCACGACTCTGCCAGGAATCAAGCTTCCGTTTCATCTGAGCTACGTGTTGTACCTGTCGACGTTTTCTCCCGCACTTGCGCGCAGCTACTTTCGCAACGCCCTGCGCGTCTGTCGCTGGTTTGGTGTCGAGCCTTCGATCCTATTGCACCCCCTCGACTTCCTGGGCGCAGACGACGTCGACGCGCTGGCCTTCTTCCCCGGAATGTCGCTTTCGGGCGAGCTCAAACGTCGTCGTGTGTCGGATTACCTGGAAGATCTCGCAAGGGATTTCGAGGTGATGCCGGTGATCGAACACTCCGAACAGCTCCTGAAAGGAAGCCCTCTCAGAGCCCGGACACCCGAGTTTTCCTGACGAACCGGCGAAACTGAAAGTGATTGGGAACGTTGACCGATCAGTGTGCGCACGGGAGCGGGAAACCAGGAGGAATGAACCGGGATGGCTTCGCAGGGCCAGCACGGCGAGACGGGAAAACCGTCCCCGATCAAGATTCTGACCCTGATCGGGACCCGTCCCGAGGTCATCAAGCTCGCACCCGTCATCCGCGCACTCGAGTCGACTCCGGGAGTCGTGGCGGTCAACACCGCCTCGGGTCAACACACCGACCTCTTCGAACCGCTCGCGCAGACGTTTGATCTGCAGATCCACCAGCGCTTCCGACTCGAACGCCGCGATCCGGGCCTGGCGTCACTGACGCGCGAACTCCTCGAGCACCTGGATGAACTCTTCGAGCGCGAGCAGCCCGATATGATCCTGGTACAGGGAGACACCACGACGGCGATGATCGGAGCCCTCGGCGGTTTCTACCGACGCATTCCCGTGGGACACGTTGAAGCGAGATTGCGCTCCGGAAATCCCGACAACCCGTTTCCCGAAGAAATCAACCGGCGCCTGATCGGCCAGCTCGCAACCGTGCACTACGCACCCACACCGCGCAGCGCCCGAACCCTGATTGACGAAGGCATCGCTGACTCCCGAGTCGAGATGGTGGGAAACCCGGTCGTGGATTCTCTGCCCTGGGCACTTTCGATGACCGATGTGCCCGAACGCGCGGGCGAACTGATCGACTGGGTCGGCGAGCAAAGACTGATACTACTGACGACCCATCGCCGCGAGAGTTTCGGCAGGACGATGGCCAAACGCCTCCACGCCCTGCGGGCTTTCGTCTGTTCACGTGATGATCTGGCCTTGGTCTTTCCGGTTCATCCGAACCCAGCCGTGCGAGAGGCCGCAACCCGCGAACTCGGGGAATGCGATCGCATCAAGCTCATCGCTCCCCTGGATTACCTCGACTTCATTCACCTGGCGCGTGCGGCCTGGTTGCTGGTCTCGGATTCAGGCGGTGTGCAAGAGGAGGCTCCCACTCTGGGCACACCACTGCTGGTGATCCGCGACAATACTGAACGCCCCGAAGCCGTCGAAGCTGGAGTTGCCCGCCTGGCCGGTGGACCCGCCAGCGAACTGTCCCGACTCCTAGAGCAGACCTACGATGATTCCGCCTGGCACCAGACGGTGTGGGAGACCGAGAACCCCTTCGGCGACGGAGCTAGCGGCCAGCGTATCGCCAGATCTGCACTCAGATATGTCCTCGAAGCCCGCGAGGCAAAGCGTTGAACATCCCGGAAACAACCGTGGAAGAGTCGCGCAAGCACCTGTTGACCGTCGCGGTCGAAGACTACTTCCATTCCGCGGCACTCAATCCGTTGATCCCCTCCCACCACTGGAAGCGTTTCGAGAGCCGAGTGCCCGACAATACCCGGCGCGCCCTCGACATGCTCGAGCGGCACGGCGCACGAGCGACCTTCTTCGTACTGGGCTGGATTGCCGAGCAGATGCCGGAAGTCGTGCGCGAGATCGTAGATCGAGGCCACGAGGTCGCCAGCAAGGGCTACCTCCACGAACCGCTTCAGCAAATGACACGCCGCGAGTTCCGCGACGACCTCTTGCGCGCACGCGATGTCCTGGAACGCGCGACGGGTCGAGCGATCGTCGGGCATCGGGTCGCGCAGGGCAGCATCGGCCTCGACGACCTCTGGGCCCTCGACACCATGGCGGCCAACGGATTCGTCTACGACTCCAGCATGTACCCGCGCTTTCGCTCGATCGCGAGCCAGCCCTGGAGACGATTCCCCCATGTGCACCGCTCTGGCGACCTGGAACTTCACGAACTCCCGCTTTCGACATGGGGCTTCGACGAGTGGCTTCTTCCGGCCGCCGGCGGCAACGTGTTCCGGCAGCTTCCCGAGAGCCTGATGCGTCGACTCGTAGAGTCATGGAATCGCACCTACGACGCGCCATTCAATATGCACTTCCACGTTTGGGAAATCGATCCGGAACTACCTCGCATTACCTCAGCCGGTTGGTTCGCCCACGTCCGCCAGTATCGAAACCTGCGCCGGATGCCCGATGTTCTTCGACACTACCTGGAGACCTACCGTTTCCAGAGCATCGCATCGTATCTGGATCTGGATCCCAATCGCCCTCCGCGTGTGACGGCGCGCTGCGACGCACTCGTGCGCACGAATTCCGCCGCACAATCCGACGATACGACGCACGAGCCCATTACAATCGTAATTCCGTGCTTCAACGAAGAACTGGTCCTGCCCTATCTGAACAACACACTGCACGATCTCGAGGACTCCCTTCGAGATCACTACAATGTTCGTTTCATCATGGTCGACGACGGCAGCAACGATGCCACCTGGCGAGACCTGGACCGCCTTTTCGGGGATCGGCCCGAATTCGAACTGATGCGGCACGAGCGCAATCAGGGCGTCGCCGCTGCGATCTTGACCGGTATCCGCCACGCGAAAACCGATATCGTGTGCTCCATCGACTGCGACTGCACCTACGATCCTCGCCAACTCAGCGCCATGCTTCCTCTCCTCGAAGACGGCGTGGCCATGGTGACCGCATCGCCCTACCACCCATTGGGCGAAGTCCGCGGCGTACCGCACTGGCGACTCTTCCTGTCGCGCACACTCTCGGTCTTGTACCGCCACATCCTGCGAACTCAGCTCGCCACCTACTCCAGTTGCTTCCGCGTCTACGACCGCAAGCGTGTCACCGATCTGCAACCGAAGGATTCGGGATTCCTGGGTGTGACCGAGATGCTGGTACTGCTGGATTCACGGGGAGAACGAGTGGAGGAGTGCCCGGCGGTACTCGAAGTGCGGATGCTGGGCCATTCGAAGATGAAGACGCTGTCGACCATTGCACAGCATCTGGGCTTGATCGGCCGCGTTCTTGCCGATCGCATGCTCACCAGATCGGCGCAGGCGGGAGACTGAACTCGAGCGAGCACGGGGACTTTCCGACTGGGATCATGCGATCATCGCAACCGACCGTGCGCATTCTCTACTACGACCACAACCGCCCGGAACAAGACCAGGCTCCGTTTCGCCACGGCGAGGCGGGCACGATCTGGCTGGACGGCCAGGGCCTGCCCGATAGTCGCCGTCGCTTGACGATCTTCCCGAACGCACTCCACGCGTTGTGGGAACACGGCGAAGTGGAGGCCCTGCGAAAGAACGGTATCGCGGGCCTGGAACCGGGGATCGAAACCCTGATCCCTCCGGGATCGATCGACAATGTAGCGGCCGTCTTCCGCAGGGCGGATCGCCGCACCTACGGGGCGCGGTACGAGTTCGTCATCGGCAAGGGGAGCGATCCCGAGCCGACCGAGTACCGCCTGGCCGTCAACAATCGCGAGTACCAGCGAGCACTCGCGCAACTGCACTTCCTGTGCACGAGCAGTTCCCGCGAAGGGCACGGGGTGTATCTGGTCCTCTGAGAACTGCCGAGATCTTCAGCTCTCGCTCACTCCCTTGGGTGCGCGCTGCTTCATGAATCCGAACATATAGCCAGCCACCCGTCGCATCTGGATCTCCTCGGCGCCCTCTGTGATCCGATAGCGCCGGTGATGTCGATAGATATGCTCGAAAGGCTTGTGACGCGAATATCCGAGTCCACCGTGCACCTGCATGGCCCGATCCGCCGCCTCACAGCACAGGCGATTCGCCCAGTAGTTGCACATCGAAACCTTGTCGGAAACGGAGAAGGCGCCGTAGGTGTCCATCTGCCAGGCGGTCTTGTGAATCAACGCGCGCACCATTTCGCCCTGTGTCTGTAGTTCGACGAGCGGAAACTGAATGGCTTGATTGGTTGCGAGCGGTTTTCCGAAAGGCGCTCGTTCCTTGGCATACTCGATCGATTTGTTGATGCAAAACTGTGCTGCGCCGAGACTCGACGCCGCCTGACGAATGCGATTCTCGTTGAAGAAGTGCTGAACGACACCCAGACCTTTGCCCTCCCCACCAAAGACAGCCTCATCGGGAACCCAGACGTCCTTTAGCGAGACTCGACCGTGATCCGTGGGCATATTGAAGCTCCAGAGCATCTCTTCGACCTTGAAGCCCTCGGCATCGGTCGGCACCAGAAAGGCCGTAATGCCGTTTGCATCGCCCGCCTTGCCGCCAGTGCGCGCAAAGATCAGATCGTAGGGTGCCTTGTGGATGCCGGTGTTCCAGCTCTTCTCCCCATTGATGCGCCAGCCACTGCCGTCGCGCACAGCAGCGGTCTCCATATGGGTCGCGTCAGAGCCATGCGCCGATTCCGTGATGCCAAACGCAAAGCTGCGCTTGCCCTCAAGCAGGGGTCCAATCCAGTCGGCCTTCTGGGCTTCACTTCCGTGGTGAAGCATCAGAAGCAGAGCCACGTTATTGCCGACGATCGAGTGTTCATTCTGCAGATCGTTGTGCAGACCGAGGCCCCGGGTCGCCAGATGCTCGCGAATGACCGCCATGCCCAGATTCGTACCGTCCTGGCCTCCGAACTCGCGCGGGTACGGGTAGCGATAATGGCCCGCGGCGTCCGCAAGGTTTCGAGCTTCGCGCAGGAGTTCTTCCCACTCTTCGTTTGGCTGACCGTCGCGCTCCCAGTCGGTGCGCGCATTCTCACGACGATGATCGAAGAATCGCATATTGTCATTCGACTGCTCGAGCGGTTGGATCTCGCGCTCGATGAAGTCGTCGAGTTCCGCGAGAAATTTGACCAGGTCTTCAGGGATGTCGAAATTCACACCGCCCTCCTATCAGTGGAGCCATGATGCCACAACCGATTCACCCCCTCCCACCTGGCTGATTGCACTTGCCAGCCTGATTGCACTCGCCAGCCTGATTGCACTCGCCAGCCTGATTGCACTCGCCAACAACAACAGATAGGTTGGATTTTCGCTGTAGTATCGGAGTAGACACGTGAGCGATTCGCCCCCCCAGGTCATCGAACTGTCCAGAGAAGACGGTGTCGCGACCCTGACCTTCCACCGGCCCGAGAGCCTCAACTCGTTGACCCCTGAGCTTTTTGGAGAACTGGCCGAACGCTTCGAAGAAGTGGCGGCGAACGCGGAAGACCGCGTCATGGTTCTGACGGGCTCGGGCAAGGCGTTCTGTGCTGGGGCAGATCTGCGCGGCTCCCCCGGTTCCGCCGACAAACTGCGCCAGAGCCGTGTCGGCCTGACTCAATGGCTGCGCACCACGGTGTACGCCGCCCTCGCCCTGAACCGGATCTCCAAACCAACGATCGCCGCCGTCAACGGAATAGCCGCGGGCGGCGGTTGCAATCTCGCGCTCGGTTGCGACATCGTTTTTGCGGGGGAATCGGCGTCGTTCAGCGAGATCTTCGTCAAGCGCGGACTGGGGATCGACTACGGCGGTACGTGGTTGCTTCCGCGTCTGATCGGCCTGCAGCGCGCCAAGGACCTGGCTTTCCGGGGTGACGTAATCGACGCAAAGACCGCCCTCGAGTACGGACTGGTGCTCGAAGTCGTGCCCGATCGGGATTTGCAATCGCGTGTGAGCGAATACGCACGCGAACTCGCAAAACGGCCACCCGTAGCTTTGTCGGCAATCAAGTCCAGTTTGAACCGAGCCACGTCCTGCGACTTCGAGACCGCACTCGAAATCGAGATTAGCCATCAGGCGCATTGCATGGGAACAAAGGACTTCCGCGAAGCGGTCGCAGCCTTCTTCCAGAAACGCGAAGGTCGCTACGTAGGCGAATGAGGAGATCGCAATGAGGCTTCCCAAGACCAGTCTGGCCATGGTCCAGACGGCCCCTCGAAAACTGGAACCCATGGACCTCCCGCTGCCGGAGATTGACGCCGACTCGGGAATCGTCCGCATCGAGGCCTGTGGAATCTGCGGCAGCGACTACGAACAGTTCGGGGGGGCGCTTCGCACGCCGATGCCAGCAGTTCCGGGCCATGAACCACTGGGCGTAGTTGCGGCAATCGGCGACCGCGCCGCAAAGCGCTGGGGCATCGACGTCGGCGATCGGATCGCCGTAGAGACGATGCTCGCCTGCCACCACTGCAGACCCTGCCTCGGCGGTTCGTATCATCTGTGCAACTCCCGCCGCATCTACTCCAATATCCCCCTGAGTGAAGAGCCGGGACTCTGGGGTTCGTATGCGCAGTACATGTATCTGGACCCGAATGCAGTGGTGCACAAAGTCGATGCATCGCTTCCGGCCTCACTCGCTGTGATGTTCAATCCACTGGGTGCGGGTTTTCGCTGGGGCGTGGAAGTCCCGCAGACCAAACCGGGGGATACCGTTGCGATTCTGGGGCCGGGCCAGCGCGGCCTGGCGGCCGTACTCGCCTGCCGCGAAGCGGGTGCCTCGCGCATCATCGTCACCGGGCTCGAAGCAGATGCCGAGAAACTCGCCATCGCACGCGAATTCGGAGCCGACGCGACGATCGACGTACAGAATGAAAACACCAAACAGCGAATGCGGGAACTCACCGACGGTCGGGGCGCGGATGTGGTGCTCGATGTGTCGTCGCACGCAACCCAACCCGTCGCAGAGTCGATCGACTACGTGCGCATGGGAGGGAAAGTCGTATTGGCCGGAGTGAAGGGCTTCAAGGAGATTCCCGGATTCATCTCCGACAAGATCGTGATGAAGGAAGTGACGATCCACGGCGCGATCGGCGTGACGAGTTCGGGTTATGCCAATGCCATCCGCTTGATCGAAAGCCTCAAGTACCCGCTGGAACGCATGCACACGCACGACTTCACCCTGCAGGAAGCCGAACTCGCCATCCGCACTCTCGCTCGGGAGATTCCCGGAGACGAGTCCATCCACTCCTGTTTGATCCCCGAGAGTTGAGGAATACGCCATGGAAGAGATCCGAAACTGGCTAGAGAAATCTCCCTACAGCCGTTTCCTGGGCATGCGTCTCGAAAGCATCGACGAGACCGGTGCACGCATCGCCCTGCCCTACAAGGACGAGAATTCCAACCCGGGGAAGGCCCTGCACGGCGGTTGTGCGGCGTCACTGGGAAGCGTGTGCGGGCACGCCGTCGCGCGAGCAGCGCTCGGACCCGATACGGGACCCTGGCACACCGTACAGATGCAGTTGAATTACCTAGAGTTGTGGTCCGGAGAATGTACCTGGCACGGGGTGTGCGTAGTGAACGGGAATGCGCGAACTCCCGACTTGTCCAAAGCCACCCTTCTGCCCCAACCCAGAGTGTGATTTCCACCGAACTTCGCAGGGTTGGAAGTTCATCAAGAAAGGCTTCTTCACTCGAGATGTGAATCCCAGGAAGATTCAGCGGTACAGGTGTCAACGCTGCAACCGGTCCTTCAGCTCACAAACCTTCAGTCTCACTTACTGGCTCAAACGACCCGACCTGATCTCGCAGCTGTTCTACCGAGTCCTCGGTTGCTCTGCACTGCGCCAGATCGCACCGGAGTTCGGAGTCTCCCACTCCACCGTGCTCCGACAACTCGATCGGCTTGGGCGTCACTGCCTGTT
>JAAELY010000466.1 GCA_024226335.1 bacterium | reverse complement strand
TCACCTGCGAGCGGCGAAGCCGATCGTCAGGTGCAAGATCTTGTTAGCCGGCCCCTCGAGTCCAGCGCCTGCTGGCACTACCGAGCAGCCCAGGCGTGACGCCGAAGCCGCGCGGCCGAAAGATCGGCCAGTTCGCATCCATTGTAACGCGTCCACGACGCACATGGGGCTTCGCACATTGGCCGAGTGCGGCTGCCTCCCCGCTGCGATGGTTGCCGGAGGAATTGATGCGCTGGAGCGTGTTGCGCAGAAGTCGGCGTGACAACACGCCGCGAGCGAACGAATGCCCAGGACCTGGCATCGCTGTCGCGAGAGCGCTTCCGGCAGGCGCGCGGGCGAACGCGCAGTTACCGTCGAGGCGTTCGCCGCGGATGTGGTTTTCTGGGGGTCTGTACGGCTAACGTCGTCTTCACCTGCAACCGCGCGAAGCCGGTTGTCAGGTGCAAGACCTAGCAGCCCGTTGAAAAACTCCCATCTCGCCGATCGAACGTTCGAGTAAAATCGATCCGAGAACGAGGAGGACTCCGATGTCGATGGGCCGTCGGGACCGAGAGAGTCAGTCGGAAATGTGGCTTGCGACGGAC
>JAAELY010000465.1 GCA_024226335.1 bacterium | reverse complement strand
GCATTCGCCTATGTAAACCACAACCTGCCCCTGCCATCGTTCAGGGCCAGGGATCGGGCACGTAAGAAACTCGTCGAACTGATCACGGAGATCCTCGACCGACGCGAAGAGGAAGGAAGACGCTGCCGGGACCTCTTGCAGATCATGGACTCACTCATCGACGAGAACGGCGACAAGAGATACAGCCGCTCGGAGATCACCGGCATGATCATCGGAATGATGCTCGCCGGACATCACACCAGCCAGGGCGTCGCCTCCTGGGCCATGATCGAAATGTTGCGCCACCCGGACATCCTGTCCGACACCGTGGAAGAACTCGACGCGATCTACGCCGACGGACGCGAGATCAGCTTCCAGTCCTTGCGCGAGATACCGATCCTGGAAGGAGTGATCAAGGAGACGCTACGCGTGCATCCGCCGTTGATCGTCTTGATGCGCAAGGTCATGCGCGAATTCCGTTACAAGGATTTCAGCATCGAAGCGGGCGACCTCGTCGCCGTATCACCCGCCGTTTCGAACCGACTCGGCGACCACTTTCCCAATCCGGACGAATTCGACCCGGGTCGTTACGCCGAAGATCGCAGGGAGGATGCGCGCAATCCGTGGGCGTGGATTTCCTTCGGCGGAGGCCGACACAAATGCATCGGATCAGCTTTCGCGATGATGCAGTTGAAGGCCATCTTCAGCATCGTGATGAGACGATTTGATTTTGAACTCGCCCAGCCCAGCGAGAGCTACGTCGACAATCACTCCAAGATGGTCGTCCACCTGAAACAGCCCTGTCGCGTGCGTTACCAGAAGCGGAAGGCGAGTGCGATCAGCGCAGCCAGTACGCGCGCGCTCGAAACGCGCGAGCAGGAGGAGGCGGCGGCGCTGCCGTTCCGCGTGAAAGTCGACGTCGACCTGTGTCAAGGACACGGCGTGTGCACGGGAGAGGCGCCCGAGGTTTTCGAACTGGGCGAGGACGAGAGAGTCCGCGTGCTCGATGAAACTCCGCGAAGCACATTGCGGAAAAAGGCGGAACTCGCGCTCCGCTACTGTCCCAATCACGTCATCCAGATCGAAGATCTCTGAAACATCTTCGGCACGGGCACCCGACCGGCCTAGCGTCGGCGCCTCGTGAGCCCTCGCAACCGACCGGCCTCGAGCCAGCCAAAGGAGTCTCCACCCGAGGCCGCGAGTGCTTCGGCGACCGAGCGCCGACTCGAATCAAAACCGGATTCGGAATCGGAATCGGAATCGGAAAAGCGAAACAGGTGGCTCGAACAGGTGCAATCGGACGCACCGAAACCCGGCTGCGGAATCCTCGCACTCGAAACAGCCCGAACGGATGCCGCCCATTCGTGCTCGAGACGCTCGGGCGAGGTCGAGAACCAGGCGCAGACGAGCGACGTGCGGGGGCGCAGATAGTCGATGTGCCAGCGCTTCAGCTTGGTGCGCGCCGCGTGGCGCGAGAGCCGCGCGCGAAGCCCCCCGGGGCCGAACGCGCTACCCACATAGAGATAGGTACCGGGTTCGATGGACAGCCTGCCCAGCGAGCCCACGCTGACGGTTCCGCTCTGACGGCAGCGCAGCATCAGCGCGTAAGTACCCGGTGCATCGACCCGGCCAGTTCCGGTCCCGGCCGGCGGTAAAGGCCTGCGATCCTGATTCGTCCCTGTGGTCATCTCCCCGCCACCTCGAACTCCGCCGACTCGAACTGAATGCCATTGTGCATCAAGCGGGCGTATGGTCCAAAATGGCCTCGGGACTGCGAGAACCCGCTTTGCTTGCAATCGATCTCAGGAAGGAGTTCAGGTCATGGAACGCTATATGGTC
>JAAELY010000464.1 GCA_024226335.1 bacterium | reverse complement strand
GCCCGACGCACTGTGGCGGGCGCGTGTGCCGATCACGACGATCGAGCGCGCTCGCTTCCGGGCTGTCTACGCTGGCCACGAGGCCGCTACGCGCATCGGTCTCGGCTTCGAGGAAGGAGTCGCCCTGAACCGCGCGGATCAGGCTAAGATCGACCGCAGGGCGATTCAGAACGCCCTCATTGAACTTGGTTATCTCGAACTCAGGAGGCGCTGATTGTCCGGTCAATGGATGCCCGATCCTGACCAACAATTCGTGGTGTGCACAAGCGACGGCCCGGTCGAACTGACGCCCGTCGGCGAGCTGCGTCTATTGGCCGGCTTAGAAGACTGGCGCTTGACCGGCGTACTCGATCCATTTCGCCGCGTCGAGCGCTTCATTGGACTCGAAATCGTTGAATCCCCAGAGCGCAGTGGAATCGATCACGCCATCTCGATTCGTATCGAGCATGACGAAGGCGTCGTGTAAGTGGAGCGCGTCCTTGACACGAAGGATGTAGACGAAGCCTTTCGTGGTGTGGTTGCCCCCAAAGGGCTCATCGTACGGGCTCGCAGACAAGCCAGGTGCCTGGGCGGCACTCAGCACGACCGCTGCGACTCCGGTTCCCGAATCTGCGGGCCACGTGATCTCGTACAGGTCGTGGCTCCCGGTGAAACGCGCGAAGACGGATTGCGTGGCACCGCGATTGTGGATCAGGCTCCGAACGATCCCGGGCACGTTCGTCTGCGACGCCTTGTACACCAGCCGCGCCGACTTCTTGGTTTGTCCGACGAGGCCGGTCGGGGTCACTACCGGAATCTTCAGGTGCCAGACCTCGACGATCGTCTCAGTACCATGCGTGCCCGCGACGACCAAATGCGCGGGGTTGAGGAATTCGACGGCCGTCGGGATGAAAGTCACGGCGAATTTCTGCGCCAGGAAGTGTTCGGGCGGACTCAAGAAGTCGGAAGCTGCCGAGTACCTCCATTGCACCTCGACGAGGTTCTTGGCTCGATCCATCACCGCCTCGGCTCGAAACAAGTCATTCGGGGCGAGGACGCTGAATCCGAATGGTGCGATGGTGGCATTGACCGAGGCGGCACTCCAGGTGGGCTGCTGACGGTGCATCGGAGCAAGAGCGGCACACGACAACAGGGTGCTGGCCATAAGCGTGGCATTCATGTGCATTGCCTACTCGGGGCAGTTGGGGCAGTCGCCAGAATACGGGTCTACGATACTCATGCCGCTGAGGCAGCTACCGATTAGGCAATCGTCCGCCAGCGAGGTCTCCTGGCCGATATTTCGAAGCGCCGCGCAATCGGCCTCGGTGGCGATCGCGGGCGGATCGCAGATGAGGTTTGCGAGCTCATGCCAGCTCTGCAGGTTCATGAATGCGTGGATGCAGTCGTAGCACTCGGAACCAGTACGCCCGTCACCGATCGTACCTCCGTGTGCCGGCCCGCCATTTGTGTTCTGCACGTGCTCCCATTCATGCAAGAGGGCTACGGCGCAGGCGAACGGAGAGAGGCCAGGCCGAATGGCGATCGTGTTGTAGTCATGGGCACCCGGCGGTGACCCGACATTCGGGAGCCAAGCGAGTCTCAAACAGTCCGCTGCTATCGCCGCCGAGATGTCGGCAGCAGCGTCACAATCGATGGTCGCGGCGACCGCGATGCAAGCGTCGCGCTCGGCAGCGTTCATGCTGCCGGTCAGATGGCCACTCGTCTGCAATCGGATGTCCGGCACATCCCTCGTGTGGGGCCAGTTCGGTCCAGTCGGGCTCGGATAAATGGTAGCGAGAGCGAGAAGGGTCGCGGAGCCGGTGGGATTGATACGCAAAGTGTAGCTCTCTCTGTTGGCGCGGTGCGCCGCACACGCGGGTGCGCACTTACCACTGTGACTCTACCATCACACTTGTCCCATGTTCCTCCCCAAAACCGGCTCTCCGACACCTTTAGTGGGTGGCCAGGTCGCTCAAACTGCGGCGTTGTTGCACGGATCGCACGAAGCGGCCAGCCCCTGTCTCTCCCGAAAACGCTGCGCACCTTGGAGAGCGCGGCCTTCGGCCGCGATTCTAACACGGTTCGAGCGAGTCGTCGCGCAGTGTGGACACACTCTCTCCTTTGGCGCGACGCGCACATTCGAGTTCCGCTGCTACGCGGTTCGTCGGTAGACGTGATGCAGGCCGCCGAGAACAGGATCGGCAATCACGTCACCGACACCCGAGCTACGAAGACGCGCTACAGGCGCGTTTCCATCGAGCGACATGTGCGTCCTCGATTTGTTGTAGTACTCGACGTACGCCCGAAGGGTGCGCAGCAAGTGTCGTTCGTTGAACGGAACGATGTGATCGACGCACTCGCGTCGGATGCTGCCGATCAGGCGTTCAGCAAACGGATTCTGCCAAGGCGACCGTCGAGCTATCCGGACTTCCTTGATGCCCAATGCTCTGCATTGCGCTCGGAACGCGAAGCCGTAGATCGAGTCCCTGTCGCGCACGAGGTACTTGGGAACCGCTCCGTACGGGAACGCCTCGACGATCTGCCTCGCCGTCCAGGTCGCCGTTGGGTTCGCCGTCACGTTGATATGCAGGATGCGCCGACGATCGTGCGACAGCACGACGAAGCCGTACAACAGCTTGAACGTCAGCGTGGGTACGACGAAGAAGTCGCAGGCTGCGGTGTCGGCCATGTGGTTGTCGAGGAACGTGCGCCAGCTCTGTCCGTCACCTGCCCGCGGACGCTTGACCATGTACTTCGCGACTGTCGACTCCGCGACCATGTGCCCGAGCAGTGCGAGCTCGTCTCGGATGCGAGGCGCACCCCAGAGCACGTTCTCGCGTGACAGGCGCCGAATGAGGTTGATCACCTCTCGGCTGATCGGTGGTCGGCCGGGCTTGGCGCGCGACTTCCATCGCCAGTAGTAGCGGAAACCCTGGCGGTGCCATCGGACCACGGTCTCAGGCTTCACGAAGACGAGCGCCTCGCGCCACTCGCGGAGCATCCGCATGACAGCCAGCCAGAAGATGCGGTCACGGTCTTCGATCCGCGGGCGCTTGACGGTTCGTTTGTAGACGGCGAGCTGGTGGCGCAGCGCGATGTTCTCGAGCGCGAGCTGGGTGCGGTTCTTGAGCGCGAGCTGAAGCAGGTTCACGAGCAGAGCGAGGTCGGGCATCCGAAGATCATCCCCCGGGCATCTGGACGCGCAACCCCGTCTCGGCTACGGTGCTTCAGAGGCCCGTCCAGGCGGGTGTGATGTGATGCCCTTGGGCAGCATTTTCGGGAGGGACAGGCACCACCCAGGGGGGCGAAGCCGGCTAGGGCCGGCCGTTATCGCCGTCATCCGGCGAACCTCGGTAGATCCGAAGCCGACCGGGCTCGAGGATCCAGAGCATACCTGTGGGCGACTCCGTCTCTACAGCGATTGCGAGCTGTCGCACGAGGTCCCTCATCCCCGACAGCGTCGGTCGTGGATGTCGCAGCACGACCAAGCCCGCGTACTCGCTGGGAGGGAAGTCCAGGATCTGAGCGAAGTCGACGTCGAGCGTCACGAGACATCTGCCTTCGGCTCGGCAAGCGGCTGCCAAGTCGTGATCGCCTGCACCCGCGAGCGACTCCTCGGCAGCCGTCGAGACATCGTGACCTGCTTCGACAAGCGGCTCCCGCCACCGGGGGTCGGCGTTCTCGTCGAGCTTGAACTTGAGCTTCAAGACGCGAGGTCGATCGGAAGGACTCTCTCGCGAGTCAGCTCCGCTGCATAGACGAGGCAAGCCTGAACGTCTTCGCGCTCCAGCGCGGGATACGCAGCCATCACCTCATCCGCGGAGTCCCCGTTCGCCAGGAACTGGACGACGATCCACACGGGGACTCGCGTTCCCTTCACACAGGGTTGCCCGTGGCAGACCTGCGGGTTGATGCTGATGCGTTTGAGGAGTTCGTTCATGCGTTGTCTCCAAGTGACAGCCTACACCGGCGAGGGACCAGGTGCAGCATTCCGGTGCTCGTTCGCCTCTGGCGCCTCGAGGGCCTACTCCCGCGGCGACCAGATTCTCCGTTCACGATCGGCTGCGAACGCCAGAGAGCTGCGAATGTCCTGGACCGTGAGCTCGGCGTTGGTGCGTGAATCGAGGCCCGCGACCAGCTCAGGAGCCAGCCAGGGTCGCCCTTGAGTCCCGGCCGGCGCTGCCGGGCACACTGCGAGGATGAAATCGCGAGTCCCTCCGACCTACAAGACGAAGTACCGTGTCG
>JAAELY010000463.1 GCA_024226335.1 bacterium | reverse complement strand
CGTCGCTCCCGACGGCAGTTACCCGTCCGGGCTCAGGAAGGAGATGAACAGGTCGTACTCCCGCTCCGGGTCGGCAGGACGATTGGAGACGAACAGCAGGCAGGGGCAGCGCTGACGCACAAGACGCTGGCCCCGCACCCAGTCTGAGCTCCGGGCAATCAGCGAGAAAGTTTTTCGCACAAAGGGGGTAGACAGGATTTGCGCTCTGTGGCAGAGTGGGGTTGGATGGTTCTCCCCCGAGGAGTCCGGAGTCGATGCCCGAAGCCCCTCATCGCTTGGTCGCGCTAGCGCAAAGCGGCCGGATCTTTAAGCCGGAAGAGCTGGAGCAGATCTGCTGGACCGTGGAGATCTTCCCTGGTTTGTCGCGCACGGAGCTTGCACAGACGCTGTGTGAGCATCTGAAGTGGCACACGGCAACGGGCCAGGCGAAGCTGGATGCTTGCCAGAAGCTGTTGGAGAAGCTGGAGAAGCAGGGCCGAGTCCAGCTGCCGGCGAAGCGGGCGTACCGGACGTCGCCGAGAAGCGAAGTCCGCCGGGTCTTCAGCTGCGAGACGGAGCCTGAGGCTCCCTTGGAGGCTCGGCTCGGGGAGTTGGGCAAGGTGAGCTTGGAGGTGGTGCACGGCCGTGCGCGGACGCGTCTGTGGAACGAGTACGTGGATCGCTACCACTACTTGGGTTTTCGCCGTCCGTTTGGCTGCACGGCGCGCTACTTCGTGAGGTCTGAGCAGGGTCTTGTGGGCTGCGTACTGTTGGCCGGTGCGGCACACTCTGTGGCCTGTCGAGATCGCTGGATCGGTTGGGGTGTGGGCCAGCGTCTGCGCCAGCTGCCGTATGTGGTCAACAACACGCGTTTTCTGATCTTCCCGTGGATTCGGGTCCCGCACCTGGCGAGCCACGTGCTGGGCAAAGTGGCGCGTCGGGTGCGTAGCGACTGGCAGCACCTGTGGGGCTACCAGCCGGTTCTGCTGGAGACCTTCGTCGATCCGCAGCGTTACCGCGGCACCTGCTACCGAGCGGCGGGTTGGGTCGAACTGGGGCTGAGCAGCGGCGAAGGCCGAAGGCGCCCAGGCCGGCGCTACACCAGCACGCCGAAGCGTGTCTTGGCTCGGCCTCTGGTGCGGGACTTCCGTGCCCAGCTGTGTGAGCAGCATAGGGCACCAAGGCAAGACGATGGGTAAGCCCTCACGACGGCCAGCACGGGAAGCGCGCAAGGCGCGCACCGAGGCTCAGAAGAAACTGCGCGAGCAGCAGCGGGCCGCGGGCCTCAACGCCCGGCCGACGGCCACGCTCGCCAACTGCAAGAGCCCGTTGCGCACCCCGGAAGAAGAGCAGCAGGCGCGCCAGGAAGCCACAGGGAGTTACTTCCAGATCCTACGCTTGCAGCTGCCGTTGCTTCTGCGCCGCCTGTCGCGTATTCCCGATCCTCGAGTGCCGAAGAAGACTCGCCACAAGCTGACGATGGTGTTGCTCTACGGCATGCTGAGCTTCGTCTTTCAGATGGCCTCGCGGCGCGAAGCCAACCGCAAAATGACGATGCCGACGTTCCAGGCCAACCTGAGGCTTCTGATCCCTGATCTCGAAGAGATCCCCCACCACGATACGCTCTACCGCCTGCTCAGGCGCATAGAGCCCGACGAGTTCGAGTCCGCCCATCTGGAGCTGGTCGAGCGCTTGATCCGTAAGAAGACATTCCGCCGCTACCTGATCGGTGGGCACTATCCGATCGCCATCGACGGCACCCAGAAGTGGATGCGCGAGTGGGCTTTCAGCGACCAGGCGCTGGAGCGCAGCGTGGGTACGGGGGAGAAGAAGAAGGCGCAGTACTACGTCTATGTTCTGGAGTCCTGCCTGGCATTCGCCAACGGCATGGTGATTCCGCTGATGAGCGAGTTCCTGGTCCATAGCCAGGGCGATGACTCCACCGACACGCAGGACTGCGAGCAGAAAGCCTTCGAGCGTTTGACTGCGCGGCTCAAGCAGCGTTTCCCGCGGTTGCGGATCCTCCTGCTGCTCGATGGGCTGTATCCGAATGG
>JAAELY010000462.1 GCA_024226335.1 bacterium | reverse complement strand
CTTTCGTCCTTCAAGGAGAGATTGCTTGCGTAGCAGGTCGAAGAGCACCGTTGAGCCGAAACGGTATCCCCGTACCATCCGGCACTGCTCGTCAAACGGCAGATCACGGATCTTTCGCCACAAGTCTTCGGCCTTCATGAGGTCATCGGCAGCGCCATCGACAATGACGATCAACGGCTCGGGATCGGGGCAAGGCCCGATGTGGACGTCTTTCTCTGCCCCTTGATACAACGGCATCAAATCCTCGACGTAACGCACGAACGCATCAACGGTGAGTAGGCCCCGACCGGCCCTGAGTGACGTCCCGTCATCGACCTCGGGCGGCGGCAGGTGTTCACGCACTACACCGGATGGCAGTATCTTCTTCTGCCTCTTATAGGCCTCGGTAAATGTCGGGTAGTGAGTGTAGCCGATCTTCTCGCTGATCGAGTCGAGATCCAGATTGGTGATCAGGATCAGAACGGCGGCAACCTCAATCCGGCGGGCTTCGATGTACTGCTTGAGCCCGAGACCTTCGGTGAAGGCTCGGAATACCGCCGTCAACGAGCGATCTCCGACTCCGGCCGCCTTCCACGCTTCGCCAGCGTTTAGCGTAGGGTCGAAGAGTCTGCGGGCGACGACCGTAAAGACCTTCCTCAGGGAAGCCGGCGCCCGTGCGCGGTCGCGGCGGATACGTGCCCGCGTTGCATCCGCTGCCGCTTTGAACGCATCGCGATGCGGGCCACCCCCCGACATGATCTCGCCAATTGTACCTGCGAAAGAGTCGTGACCGTGAACCGTCTTGTGCCCTTATCT
>JAAELY010000461.1 GCA_024226335.1 bacterium | reverse complement strand
GCCCGACGGTCCCGATGTCGATCGCGAGCAGCGGATCCGATTCGGTCTCATCGATGTGCGCTGTCTGAGCGCTCGTAGACACATCGCTCGTGAGACCGACTGTCCCCGTCGCCTCGACCTTGCCCGCGAGGTTCGTGACGGTGAATCGCACCGGCCCGTAGAACGATGGCGTGCCGGATGCGTAGTGGGCGTAGTTGAGCGAGATGATGCGCTCGTCCTTCAGTTTGCTGACGTATCGCCGCTGCACGTTGTCGTCCGCTTGCGTCGTCTGCACCTTGCGCCCTTGCGCGTCAAACGTGCTCTCGGCCTCGCGCTCGAATCCATCGGTATTCGTTGACCAACCGGTGGGTGGACTCGTCGCGAACGTGTTGCTCACGTCCTTGACCACCTTCTCCAGGACACCGCCCGTCCAGTAGTAGTAGTCGAGGTTGCTGTTTTCCTGCTTCTCCCAGTCCTTGCGGCCTTGCTTGGTGAAGTGAGTCTTCCTCGTCAGGTGCGTCGCGCCACCAGGTCCGTTGTTGCCGCTCGAGACGATCGGGTGCTTGATCTCCAGCCCCAGGAGCATCAGCTCCTCACCCGCGCCCGTGTACCAGTCCGGATCGAACTCGGTGAGGTGCGATCCACTCGTGCCCGTGGTGATCGCCTCTGTGTAGACGCGCCGCTCATCCACGATGGGCCGCACGACGCTCTCGTTGGTGATCGTCATGCTCGCCGTGTCGTACGCGACTGTCCCCTCGAAATAGGCGGAGCCCGACGTGCCCGTCTTGTACTTGCGGTCGAGCACAAAGCCCTTTGTCTGCCCCGTCGTCTCCAGCACGAAGGTTCGCACCAGCCCAGCGGAGGTCGATGTCGAGATCGCCCACGACCCGAGGGCGTGTGTGTAGCCCGTGATGTTGGCGGGCGTACTGATGTCGGTGACTACACCGTCAGAGTTTCGCGTGACCTTCGTCACCCACCTGTCGGGGGCGGGGCTCGTGTCGTCGGGATCACCGTCCGTGATCGCCTGATGCACACTCTGGCCCGCCTCGTCGAAGTACTGGGTGAGGAATGACCCCTCGGGCTTTGCCACCACGACGCGGCTCATCCACGCCGTGTCATAGCCGGTCCCGTCCGAGTAGGTACTGCTGTCCTCGTACTCGATCGCGTGCTCGCCGTTCGCCCCGCCTCCGCAGCCGCACGCGCCGTTGAAGAAGGCGCTGTCCGCCCGGCGGCTCGAGTCGTACTCGATGTAGACCGATGCGTAGCTCTTCAGGTTGTCGGTCGTCTCGGTCTTGAAGTCCTCATCGAACGTCGAGTCCGTGGCCCAGTCCTGACGGCGAGTCCCCTCGTAATCGATCATCATCCGCAGCGCATGCGGATGGCCGGGGTTCGTCGTCGCGTTGTAGGTGCCCTCCCAGTAACGGTAGTAGCGCTTTCTGGTCGAGCTCACGCCCGAGTCGGAGAGCGGCGTCGTGATCTCGACCAGCTTGAGGTCCCCGGCGTCCCCGTGGCTCTCGCTGGTGTAGTACTCGTACTCCACCTTGGCGACTTCGGTCACGCCGCTCGGCGACTGCCCCCAGGTGCCGCTCGACTTCGTCTCCGCCTTCACCTCGGTCAGCCTCTCAGCGCTGTCGAGCGTCGTGTAAGTGTAGGAGAAGCGACGTTCCTCGGAGTCGTACGCCTTGAGGATCCGGCCCCCAGAGTCGTAGCCCTGGTCGATGTTCGGTGACACCTGGCCATTGATTGCGATGTCCTTGCTGGACGAGTGGCCGACGTAGGCTGAGAGCAAGCCAGGATCGGTCACCTTCCAGAGCTGGCCTTTCGCAGGGGCCGCGTCCCCGTCGAAGCCGAAGAAGACGAACTGGTAGCCCCACTGGTCGTAGTAGGTGTATGTATCGGGCCCGCTTCCATTCTCCTCGAACTCCACGACACCGGCGGCACCGTTGACGGCACAGAACTCGTCGCTCGTTCCCTCACGGTTGAACTCGATGAAGCGGTCCGCCCCGTAGATGAGATACAGCACGTCGTCCGTGTCCTCGGTGCCCTCCGCCGTGTCCCAGTAGATTGCGATCTCCGGCTGCGACATCTGAAACCAGTTCTTGCCCTGGTACCCGTCGCTGTCGTGGTGGGAAGCTGACGCCTCTTGCCTGCTGTTGTAGCTACGGCCAACTACCCAAGCGGGTCCGTCGGCGGGCAGGGAGATGTCGACGTCTGATGGGCCGAACGAGCCCGTCATCGTGCGAATGCCGTTCAGCGTCTGGTTCGCCGACCAAGGCGAGCCAAACGGATTGCCCGCCAGATGCATCGGGTGCGTCGAACCCGCGCGTGCTGCACCATCGATCCCCACGCCGCGCTGGATGACCAGCGGACTGATGTCCTGGACCGCCGTTGCAGCAGCCCGGTAGTTCGTCAACGTGCCGTCGTGGACGGCGAGGATCGACGAGCCTGATGCTGCTGCCACTTTCCGCGGCGAACGCGCCGTGAGGAAGGACACGAGCAAGACCAGCACGACGAAGAGAGGAGCGAAGATCTTCTTGGAGCCGAGTGCGGACATCGATGCCTCCGTAGGTGCATACGTACTTCCCGCCTCT
>JAAELY010000460.1 GCA_024226335.1 bacterium | reverse complement strand
ATCCTCGTCCTGGATTCGATCCATCGCCGGCTTCAGGGGCTTCATCGGGCCGAACAGGCCAATCTCTCCCGTAAGTCCAAGCTGGAGGTTGCGCGGGAGACGATCGTCGCCGGAACCGCCGACGTCATGTTTCCGATTCTGGCCACGACCCTGACGACGATCGTGGCCTTCCTGTCGTTTATCTTCCTCTCGGGACGTCTCGCGCTGTACTACGTGCCGCTGGCGATCTCCGTCGGTACGGCGATGTTCGCGTCGATCTTCGTCGCCTTCGCCTGGATTCCGGTCGTGCTGAACCAGACCTGGGCCACCCGGATGGTCGGCCGTTCGGAAGACGGCACGGTGGAGGTCCACGATCCGTCGGCACTCCACGCCTTCGTCGAGGACGTTCCGGACCTGGAGACCAAGCCGAGCTGGCCTCAGCGGCTGGTGATGTGGAGCCAGAGCCTCTGGTGGTTGCTGATCCCCGCCGCGGTCGCGCTGATGTTCTGGGGGCATTCGGTCTACGAAGAAAAGGTGATCAAGGGTGGTTTCTGGAAGCTGCCCGATCAGCAGAATCTGATCGTCTTCTTTCGCATGCCCCCGGGGACGGATATCCGGATCGCCTCGGAGACGATGGCCGGGTTCGAGGCGAGCCTGATGCCGATTCACGACGGCGCGACGATGACGGCGCAGGTCTTCGGCAACCAGGCGTACATGGAGATCGAGTTCGACGACTCGCTGCTGCGCAGCGGCATCCCGATTCTCTACCGGTCGCTGCTCGAAGAAGTTGCCGACGGCGTGGGCGGAACGGCAGTCTTCATCCGGGGGTTCGCGGAGACGCCGTACATCAAGGGCAATCTGCGCGGGTCGAATCTGAACTCGCTGATCAAGATCACCGGGTACAACTCGAAACGACTGACCGAGATTGCCGAGCGGAATCTGGCCAAGGTCAAGTCGAATCGACGGGTTCGTAACGCACGGATCTCAGGATCCCAGAGGTTCGGGCGCGCAAGCACCGACGAAACCGTGATCGCGTTGCGTCGCGAGGTACTGGCCGAGCACGGACTGACCGTACTCGATGTGGTCGGCTACCTCCGGCGGCTGCTCGGCGTGGATACGCCGTGGGAGATGCTCGTCGAAGGCCAGCAGAAGCGAGTCCAGCTATCGTTCTACGATGCCGATTCGATTGAATTCTCGGACGTGGCTCAGCACGTCTTGACGACTCCCGACGGTGAACGAGTTCAGCTCGGCGATCTGATCACGATGCAAACACTTCCTCTGTCCGACGAGATCGTGCGAGAGAATCAACGGTACTCGCTCAACGTCAACTGGGAATACGTCGGTACCGACCGGATGCGCACCTCGTACATCAAACGCGTGCTGGACAGCATGGACCTGCCCTACGGGTACACCGCGGAAGAATCGTTGCAGCAGTTCCTGACCGACGAAGAAGAGGACGAGTTGTGGTGGACCTTGATTCTCGCGGCGGCGTTCATCCTGATCATCATGATGGCGCTGTTCGAAAGCTTCCCGATCCCGCTACTCGTGCTGACTTCGCTTCCGATGGCACTGTTCGGTGTGTTCATGATCTACTGGTTGACCACCAGTTCCTACGACTCGTCGGCCCAGATCGGTCTCGTGCTGCTGTTCGGCGT
>JAAELY010000459.1 GCA_024226335.1 bacterium | reverse complement strand
TGCAGATCGATGCCGCAGTAATGAGTGTGGTTCTTGTTGTAGAATCGCATGGCTCTCTCCTTGAAGGGTTGGTGTCTTTTGCTTCCAACCAGCTTACGCCGAGTGGCGTAGGCTCAGGGAGGGGGCCTGGATCAGGATCAAACCGTTGAACCGGACTGCCAACGGCTCCGTTCAATTGACCTTGGCTGCCATCTGGCGGCATACTTTATGGGCAGGGTCGGGTCCGGTCAGCGCTGTTGCCAGCCGGTTAACGCCGATCCGTTAAGCCGCCGACGGCGAAGGTCTCGCAATCGAATCCAGGACCACACTCAGAGAAGTCACTCAGGACAACTTCCGAGCCATCCTGGCCCTGGAAGTATCCGAGCTTCAACGCGGATTTGTCGCTTCCAACGCCAAGTCGATTGCCGAAGCGCACTTTCACCCCGAAGCCTGGTTTCGGGCAATCTACGTGGAAGACGAGCCGGTTGGCTTTCTAATGCTTCACGACGAGAGTCTTCACCCCACGCCCCGGCAGCCCGGCTTCTACTATCTATGGCGTCTCATGGTTGCCGAGCAACACCAGGGGCAGGGATACGGGCTCCAGGCAATCGAATTGCTCGTCGACCACGTTCGAACTCGACCGGATGCGGCCGAATTGCTGACCACGTGTATTCCGGGTCCAGGCTCACCCGAACCCTTCTATATCAAAGCAGGTTTTCAGCCGACCGGTAAGCTGCACGAAGGTGAGGTCGAGCTACGCCGGAGCCTTTGAGCAGAACCGTTGCAATCGATCGCAGGGTTACCCAATCAGCTCGCCATGAGGGAATGAGCAATGACCGAGTCAACTTCCCTGGAGCGAGTGCGGACTCGGATCGCCGCATAACCAGCGCTTGCAGCGGACGTCCTCACGCTGAGCCGTTCCTGAGCGTGCTCGAATCATGTGGACATGGCGTGAAGAGGCCGGTCGGCAATGCGCCGCACGCCGCCTGCGCTAATCGTGATTCCCGAGGCATTTCCGTGCAGTCAGGCGATCGAAGCGGTGCAGTTGAGCGTTGGGACGCCGCCGCGGCGTACTACGAAGACACCATAGAGAAGGCAACAGCGTTCTTTGTGAACGGGCTGCTCGAACGTCTTCTGGAGCGCGACCGCGAGCAGGTGGTCGACGTGGCGTGTGGCACCGGCATTGTTACGCTCGCCCTCGCCGAGGGTGGCGCCAGGGTCTTGGCCATCGATCACAGCTCGGCCATGGTGTCTCGAACAAGGGCGCGCGTTGACGAGCGTGGACTCGGAGATCGCGTTACCACCGGCGTGGAGGATGCAACGAGCCTCGATCTGCCCAGTGGCTATGCGAGCGCGGCCGTGTCGAATCACGGGATCATCTTCTGTCCAGACGTCGACCGCGCGATCTCTGAGATGGCCCGCGTGACACGGGTGGGCGGAGTTGTCGCGCTCACGGCTTGGACGCCGATGGAGCACAACGGCTTGAGATACTGGCTCGAACTCGACCCCGAGGTTCTGGGCTTCCCGGTCCCACAACCTGAAGGATTTGCCTTCTCCGACATCGACGCTTTGGAGGGATCTCTCACGAAGGCAGGCCTCGTCGACCTGCAGATCGACGAGGCGGACGGACCGAGTGTCGAGTTGCCGTCCTGGAAAGCCCTCCGCGGCATGCTCAAGAGCCCCGCGTTCGCTTCGATGTTCGATGGGCTTGACGCTACGCAGAGTGCGACGCTAGAGGAGGCTATCATGACGCAGACGCAGGTGACCTATGGCGAGGGAGCCATTGAGATCCCTAGACAAGCGTGGATCGCCTCGGGACGGGTATCAAGCCAGTAGCAGCGCAGCCCCGCCCAACAACGCGCTTGCAGTCGGACCGGCTTCACTGTCGGCGTTGATGGCCTTTGGTAGTCTCTCTAGCACCAAGTCGTTTCAGAGTCGGGTGCAAATCGCAGCCGGCCGCTGAAGCGCGATCCGTTGGGCAGCACTATATGAGGCAGCACCATCGTCAGGCGTGTGACCGACTGGTCGCTGAGTTCGAGGGAGATCCGAGCTTTCGGGCAGTGCTCCTCAGTGGATCGGTTGCACGCGACTGGGCGCGCGACGACTCGGACATCGATCTCATCTTGATCGCCACCGACGAGGAATACGACCGCCGCCGGCGCGACGGCGACATCCACTACCTCAACACCGAGGTCTGTGACTATGAGGGTGGCTACGCCGAGGGCAAGATAGTCCCCCTCTCCTTCCTCGAAGAGGTCGCCGACCACGGCAGCGAGCCCGCCCGTGCGGCGTTTGCCGGGAACCAAATCCTGTACTCGCGAATCCCTGACCTCGAGGTTCTCCTGGAACGCGCTACGGCCTATCCGGAGGCCGAGAGGATCCCGAAAATTCAGAGCTTCTACGCTCATTTCCTCATCTACTACTGGTATCTCGGAGAGGCGATCCGCTGGGATGATCGGTACCTCCTGACGCACGCAACCGCGAACTTCACGCTCTTCGCCGGCCGCCTGATCCTGGCCCACAACCGCATGCTCTACCCGTATCACAAGTGGTTCATGAGTGAGCTGCGTAGGGCCCCTGAGCGACCGGATGATCTGATCGAATGTCTGGAGGCAGTGCTGGAGCGGCCCTGCAAGGAGAACGCGGACGCCCTGCTCGGCTCGGTAGCGAACTTCCGCGAATGGGAGAAGCCAGCCACCGATGTCGCTACCCAATTCATGGAGGACAGCGAGTGGAACTGGCGTGACGGCCTCGCGCCCATCGGAGATCGGTGACTGTTCAAGACGCTACGAGAGTCGGAGGGCTGCGCCGTCTGAGTTGATCTCGGTCGACAGCTCGTCGCGGGCAACCGCCCAACAAACCGCTGAACCGGACGTTGAATAGCGCGGAGCAACTGTCCGCGGTACTGTTCTGGCATCAACCTTTTCAGGCTCGGTCGAGCCCGGCCGGTCGCGGCCTGCCGCTGAACGCCGATCCGTTAGGCAAGGACAATCCCTCTGGACCTCGAAGCACTCGGCAATCTCGGCGATCTGATAGGTGGTGTCGGCGTAGTCGTGACACTCGGATACCTGGCGCTCCAGATTCGACAGAATACCAGGTCGGTCAGAGACTCGGTCTACGAAGCGAGTACCCGAGCGTCTTCGGATTACCTCGTGCAGATCGGGGTAGAAGCGGAGGTTGCGGAGGTTCTGCTTTCCGGCAGCCTGGATTTCGATTCGCTCAATCCGAAGGATCGCATGCGGTTTCACTTCATGCTGCTCGGGATTCTGAACAACTACGAGGGGCTCCATCACCACTATCAGCGAGGGAACGTCGATTCGGATCTTTGGGACAGCCGAGTGGCCCGCCTCCGCGGAATGTTCCAGGGGCCAGGTTTGATGGGATGGTGGAGTAGCAATCGGTCCTTGTTTCGAGAGAGCTTCCAGCAACTCGTCGATGAAGTCACTACCACTGACGCCCAGTCCACCGAGGAGCCTCGGCTGAACCCCGATCCGTTCGACAGCGGCGCGTCGCAATGACGCTCGAAGACCTTGCGATGGTTCATGAACACAGCGGGAGGGCGGGCTTGGTGGGAGGGCCGTCCCATTCGGACGGACCTGCCGTTCGACCGACTCGTCGATCAGGAAGTCGAGCGAATCCGGGATTCTGTGACATGAAGTTGAAAGTCGGCACTTGCGGTTGCAGCAAAACGTCGAACCAATAGAAGGCACCTAGCAATGCAACAGCTTCACGCTGATCTTTGGATTGCTGACTCTCACCTCCGCTTTATCGGGCTCGAGGTCGGGGCGCGGATGACGGTCGTGCGCCTTCCGGGGCCCAAGCTGTTGCTGCACTCGCCGATTGCAGCGACCCCTGATCTGGTCCGCGAGGTAAAGGCGCTCGGCCCTGTTGCATACATAGTCGCCCCCAACCGACTCCATCATCTCTTCATCAGTGAGTGGCAGCGCGCCTGTCCGGACGCATT
>JAAELY010000458.1 GCA_024226335.1 bacterium | reverse complement strand
TGCAGATCGATGCCGCAGTAATGAGTGTGGTTCTTGTTGTAGAATCGCATGGCTCTCTCCTTGAAGGGTTGGTGTCTTTTGCTTCCAACCAGCTTACGCCGAGTGGCGTAGGCTCAGGGAGGGGGCCTGGATCAGGATCAATGCGCTGCCCGCTACCCCTAACATCCAGGTTGCCGCACTCTGAGGATTCGCCGCGTTCTCCAGGAGCATGACTCCACCGAGGGCAAGGAAGAGCCCCACCTTGTCCGCCATCTCCCGCGATCCAAAGACTCGACTGCGCGCGTGGTGGTCCGTCGTGAGCTCGGCGCCGAGAGAGGCGTGAGGAATCGAGAAGGTCGTTTGCGCGGTCATCAACAGGAAAAGGCTGATCGCCACCCAGGTCACGAGGCCTTGCTCGGAAAGGAAACCCGGCGGGTTCCAGAGTGCGAACGATGTGAGCGCGAGAGGAAGCGCGGATGCCAGAATCCAGGGGCGGCGTCGCCCCCAGCGCGTACGGGTGCGATCGCTCCAATAGCCGACCGTGGGGTCCGTCAATGCATCCCAGACTCGCGAGAGGCCGAAGATCAATCCGACCGTGGCCAGAGCGAGGAGTAGATGATCCGTCGCGAACTTCAGGAAGAAGAGATTGAAGAGGGTGAGCGTGAAGCCCACAGCCACCAGCGGCAACGAGTAGAGGCTCAGGGTTCGCGCGGTGACTACACCCGTCCGGCCCGAAGGAGCCTGACGGGGGGCAGTGTCAGGCGCGTCCAGGGTCTTTCCAGGTTCAGTCGGCATCCGCATTCCTGTTCCCGACTCAGGTCGTATTGCGAGCGAATTCGAGAAGGCCACCCGTCTCATCGTCTGGAACTGCGGGGTGGAGTGAAACACCGGTGGCAACCCGGAACTGCTCCACGCCCTGGGCGATCGCCTCCGGGTGCAACCATCGGTCCTCGATGGCTCCCTCGTGGCGACCTCCTTCGGCGAGCCGCCCTCCGGACCAGACGAGTTCGGCCAGCAGGAAGAAAGCCTCGTGGTAGTGCAGTGCTTCATCGTCCAGATGCCGAAGTCGACGATAGGCACGCAGATAGCGCCGAACCATGCGCCGCTGCGTTGCCTCGAACGGGCGCCGCAAAGGAGCGGGAACTCCGATGATCGGACTCGCCAGTCGCCCCATAGTTCCCGCCACGTCATAGCTTGCATCGGCCACGCGCACTCCGGACCAGTCGAGAACCCCAGTGGCCTGGCCCCGCTCCACGCACACATTGGTGAACACGAAATCCCCGTGACAGATGACCGGCTTCCCGGATGGCGGAGAGTGCGTGCGCAACCAGCGAAAGCCAGACTCCAGGCCGGGAAGCTGGAGTCGGTCCGTCCGTTCCTCAAGTTCGACCAGACGGTCTTCCATCGTCAGACCCGCACATTCGATGCCCGCCTTTCGGACCGCCTCGAGCAACGGCTCGGGATCGAGAGCGTGGAGCTGCACCTGCAGTCCGGCGAGAAGATCGGGCACCCGGGCCAGAGCTTCGTGCACGAGCACGGGAAAGCGCAACGGGCGGCTTAGCAACTCCGCGGGCCGCCGAACTTCTTCGAGCAGCATGCGTCCGCGCATGCGTTCCATTACTGCAAAGGCGCCGCCCAGAGGTGCGGGGTCCACCACTGCGAGCAGAAAGCGGGGAACGGGAAAACCCAGTTGAGCGACGGCTCCGTGCACGGCAGACTCGAGGCGGACCTGCTGGGGGTCCGCGGAAGCCCGAAGCAGGCGCAGAACCTTGGGGCCAGCCAACTCCCCTTCCACGTCGCTCAGTTGGAAGCTGTAGATCGCGGCTTCGGCACCGGCATCCATATAGCGCAGCGGTTCGGTATAGCTGAGGTCCGTTCGATTGAACGTATCCCTCATGAGCCGGAGCAGGCGTTCGGCGAGCGCGTCCACGGCACCGGGGTCCTGAAAACCACTTCGCTCGAGAAGATCCATTTCCACCCGCTCCAACTAGACTCGATCACCACTTCTGGTAACATCCCTGAAATAGGCGATAAATCGCGTACTCGAGGTATGTTAATGGCGAAAAATATGCATACTCCAGGTATGGATGTCAAATCCACGGACGGCCGGGTCATGTCGAAAAAGGCCCAGCAATCGGACCGGACCCGGCGCAGTCTGGTGCGGGTGGCCAGACGCCTGTTCGGTGAACGCGGTTATGAGGCGACCTTCATAGACGAAGTCGCTCGCAAGTCGCGCATGACCAAGGGCGCGCTCTATCACCAGTTTCGCGACAAACGCGATCTGTTTGCGGCCGTGCTGGACGAAGAAGTAGTCGCTCTCGTGGAAGACACGCGCGAACGCGCGTCGACTGCTTTGCGCGACAGCCAGAGTCCTCGAAGCTCGATCCGTCTTGCGTTGGCGGGAATGCAGATCCTGCTCGATCACCTCTCCGAACCAATCGTCCGTCAGATCGTGCTGCTCGACGGGCCAGTTGTACTCGGCCATCAGCGCTGGCAAGAAATCCTGTATCCACTGCACCGTGGCCTGGTCCGTTCGATTCTGCGCTCGGCTGGAAAGCGAGGCGAAATCGCGCCCGAACTGGCCGACCCTCTCAGTTCGCTGTTGTTCGGAGTTCTTCAGGAAATGGCCCTGACCATCGGCCACGCCGAGGACCCCGAGGCCAAACGCACCGAACTCGCCGGCGCCGCACGCTGGATCCTCGAACGCGTGCTGCGAGACGAGGCCCCACCGGCCTGACAACACCGATCGCATTCGCACCAGAACCCTCTCTGAGCGACCGGAGCATCCGACGATTGAGAATTTCCGAGGATGATTTACAGTAAGTGAACACGTTCACTGAATGATCGAGTTCACTCCTCCATGAGCCTGCCAACAGAACCCACGAGCACACCCGACAGAGCGAACCATCGCCAGCGTCAGAAAGAAGAGACCCGACGAATCGTGCGAGAGTGCGCCGCCGAACTCTTCGAACAGAAGGGCTTCGCGAAGACCACCATGCGCGAACTCGCGACGCGGGCAGGTGTTGGGCTCGGGACGATCTTCAAACACTTCCCGGACAAGGGCTCCCTTCTGGTGGCCTGCTATCGCGAGGACATCGGTGAAGTCACACGACGCGGGCTCGCGACGCTACCCGAAGGCGATCTTCAGGCTCAACTCCTCCACCTGACAACGAGACTCTATGCCTTCTATGCGCAACGGCCCGCGCTCTCGAGAGTTCTCGCGCGCGAATCCACGCTCATGGAAGGAACCGGCGCAGACGAAATGCGGAAACTCTTCGCAGACTTCCTGGAACGTGTCGCCGAACTCTTCGCGATCGCACAGGAACGCGGCGAACTCGGAGCGAACATCGACTGCCAGGACGCCACCGCAGCATTCTGGTCCTTCTACTATTCAGGACTGATCGGAGGTCTCATGGCGCCGGAGTTCTCGGTGGAAGCGATGGTGGAATTCGTACGGAGGCTCCTCGAACAGCACTTCCAGGGGATCATCGCGAGTGATCGCCCTTCGGGAACCAAATCGAAATGAAGCTACGCAATCTGCTCACCACGCTCCGTGCGACCAACCCGCTCACCCTGTTTCGTTTCACGGGCGATCTCCAGACATTGATCCGTCTCCATTTCCTGCACGCGGCCAGCGAGGCGGGACTGCTGCACGCGCTCCGCGATCGACCCACACGGAAGATTCTATTGGAGCGGCTGGCCGTGAAACGCCCGGAGATCCTCGATGCCCTGCTCGACACGGGCCTCGCGGTGGGCGAACTCTCCTGTCGGGATGGCCGCTACAGGATTCGAGGAAAGCGCGCACGAGATCTTGCAGCGAGCGACGCGGATCCGCTGGTGGCCATGATCCATGCCAACGCCACCTACTACAACGCCGCCTATCGAAACGCCGCGGCCAGAATGCGCGGAGCCGCACGAGGCGATGACCTGGCGGCGATCGGAGACCTCGTGGCCAGAGCGTCGCGGGTCAGCGAACCCTTCTTGCGCACCTTCATCCAGGAGACGGTGGCCAGAAGAAGTCCGCTGCGCATTCTCGAAGTCGGCTGCGGCTCCGGAGCCTTCCTGCGCTGCGCCGCCGAGGCGAATCCGCAGGCTGCGGGTATTGGGATCGACGTGGACTCGGCGGCCATCGAGCAGGCCCGCCACAACCTGGCCGAGTGGCATCTCGACAATCGCTTTCAGGCGGTCCTGGGGGACGTCCGCAATCCGCCTCCCGAAGTAAAGGGAGAGTTCGACCTGATCACGCTCTACAACATCATCTACTACTTCCCGGTAGAGGAACGCCTGGAGTTCCTCCGCGCGTTGCGCGTCCGACTATCAAACACAGGTACGCTGGCCCTGGTTTCCACGGTGCAGGGCGGGGGCCGCGATCCGATGGCCGCCAACCTGAACATGGTGACCAGTTCACTGCACGGCTGCACTCCCCTGCCCGAGCTCGACGATCTGATCGGCTTGCTCAACCAGGCTGGCTTCGACCAGGTTCGACACGCGAAGCTCATCCCCGGAAGCACCCTGGTCGGAATTACGGCGGAATAGCTTCATCGCAGTCGAATCCTGCTCGGAGCCTAGAGGCGATAGATTCGCGTCGCCGTGCCGCTGAACAGCGCGTTCTTTTCGTCCTCGGAGAAGTCGCTCACGATCTTCTTGAGTCCATTCCATAGCACGGGATAGGAAATCGAAGCCCGGTCGACGGGGAAGTTGCTTTCGAACATGCAGCGATCCGGACCAAAACACTCGATCATGTGCAGGTAGTAGCGGGACTGCGCCGCTACGAACTCATCCGAACTCGGCGGCTTGTCGCGACCGAACCAGCCAAAGCCGTTGTCAGGCATCGCCAGACCGCCGAGCTTTGCCACCACGTTCTCGCATCTGGCGATCTCGGCCACGTCGAGCTGCCACTGGGCAAAGATCTCCTCGCGTTGATCGGCATAGACCCCGACACCGAGCGGTGTTCCAAAATGATCCAGGATCATGATCGTTTCGGGAACGGCTCGAGCGAGTTCGGCAAACGCGGGATTCTGGTGATGGTAGTGCCATGTGTCATAGGTATGACCGAGGCGACCCAGTACGCGCATGCCCTTTCTGAAGTCGGGATCGGCGTACAGGCCCTCGGGTGCACGCCCGGGGATCATCAGAGCATCGGGATGAGGATCTCGCGCACCCGCGTGGCGGACGCCGCGAAACAGATGCGAAGCACGTTCGCGCTGCTCGATCAATACCTCCTCAACGGCATCACCAAGAGTCAGATCCGCGTGCGAGACAAGTCCAGCGATCTGCGCACGGCCCGGTCCGCCTTTCGCACATTGCTCTGCGATGCCCGCGACGAAGTCGATCTCACCCAATGGCCGCCGGCTCACAGGCCCGTCGCTGCGGTACTCAGAACGACACTCGACAAACACGGTCTTCTCAATCCTGTGACCGCTACCCGTATCGGCCCAGAGATCCTCGAGCAGATAGGCAGGAAAGCCACGCTCATGCCACAGGTGATGGTGCGGATCGACGATCGACCGCTCGGGATCGACAATCTCTTCTTTCACCTGGTCCAGCCAGGTCTGTTGGGTCGTCGCGAGATCGCTCATCGCACACTCCTGTAGAGGCTCAGTTAGACAGCGAAGATTCTGGCACAGCCTCGATCCGTCGGAAGGGCTTCGAGATGGAACCCAGAGGATCCGGGCTAGAGGCCGCGAAAGACCGGCTTTCGTTTCTCCATGATGGCCTTGATGGCTTCCTCGCTGTCTTCTGTTTGAAGTCCGCGCCGCGCGTTGGCGATTTCAATCTTGAGATGGGCTTCGAGGTCGATGGCGGTACTCGCCGCGCCCAGCATGCGCTTGGTTTGGCGGGCGGCGATCGGCGATACACCGGTGAGTTGGGTGCAGTATTCGAGGAAGCGAGCTTCAAAGTCGGCGTCATCGACGACCTCTCCTACGATGCCGCGTTTCAACGCCTCGTCGGCACTGATCATCTCCTGCTCGACCAGAAAGCGGAGCGCGCCCTCATAGCCCATGGCCTGGGGCAGCGTGAACGTGAGACCGCCATCTGGTGAAGTGCCCGCGCGAGCATAACCGGCCAGAAAGCGCGCTCGACGGTTGGCAATCCGCACGTCCGTCGCCATGGCGAGCGAGAGACCGGCGCCCACGGCAACGCCGTTGATACCTCCGACCACGAGCTTGCTGCAACGCGCGCGCATGACCAGTGGAAACCGACTCACCCAACCCAGTTCATCGAGTAATTCGTCCTGCGGCGAGTGGGGCGAAGCGCTCTCTCCCCGACCGCGTGCAGAGAGATCCAGACCGCTGCAGAACGCGTCACCGGCGCCGGTGATTCCAATGATCCAGATTTCATCTTCCCGCGCCGCTTCCTCCACAGCCGCGATGATCGCCCAGCCCAGGTCTTCGGTCAGTGCATTCTTCTTCACCGGCCGGTTGAGCTTGAGGATCCGGACGTGTTCGAAGGTCTCCGTCAGGATGAGGGGATCTGAATTCGACATCGGAACTCCTGATGTGTCGAGCGCGTTCGCCGGGTATCGGTCCAGGGTTCACCCCTACCCGGCTAGACCAGGGCGCTCGCAGTTCCGACGGTCACGACCGTCTGGGCTTCGTCGACTTTTTCGACCCAGACTTCGAGCGTGCGACGCGTGTAACTGCCTTCGGTCTGTTCTGAAACCAGCTTGCCGCGCGCTCGAACGGTCTCGCCACCCCACAACACATTGACCAGGCGAACATCCATGCGGCCGCCCGCGAACCAGCCACCGCCGAACGTGTTGCCCATGATCTGCGAGAGCAGACACGTGGACAGCAGGCCCTGTACGACGATCTCCGGAAAGCCGAATTTTCGCGCCTGCTCTACATCGTTGTGGTAGTTGCGACCTGGACCACTGAAACGCCAGCAGGTTTCTGGATCGACACAGATCTCGAAAGGCTCGATCTCAGCTCCATCGCCCTGCCCCGGCCGACCCGCCGAGCCTTTTTTTCGCTTCTGACTGTCGCGGTCGACGACGAATCCATCCTCGGCTTCCGCGCGCTCGGCCAGAAAGCTCTGATGCGTTCGTCCGCGAACCAGCAGACGTCCGGATTCATCGCTGTAGTCGACCTCGTTCACGAGGATGTCTCGATCCCGCTTGCGGTAGCGATCGACCAGCGTAGAACGTGTCTGGATGTTCGTACCGGGCCGCAGCGGCGCAAAAAGGAACCACTCCTGACGCGTGTGCAGGTTCCCGACCAGATTCTTAAGGTACCAGCGGTCCACATGGCTGTAGACCTCGCTGTGGTACAGCAGCGGCGGAGCCACCGGCCCGGCGAGCGCGGGATCACCATCGCCTTCGCCCGAATACGCCCGATGGTGATCGCCGAAGGTATCGGCGTAAAAATCGATCACCTCGCGAGCCACAGGACGCTGCTCCCTGTGAATGACATCTCCGACTCTCAGCGCTTCGCCGCGCAGGTTCATCACTCGGCTCCTGTTTCGTGGGCTTCGCAATATTCTGGCACACTTCGGGAATCGTGACGCAGCCCGTGGATCCAGAACAGAATGTCGCGAGCTGGCTGACGGCGCACGCGCAGCGGCAACCGGAGCGGCTTGCGATCAGCGTCGAAGGCGGCGAGCGGATCTCCTATGGAGAACTCGAGGAACGCGTGAATCGCGTCGCCGCGGGACTCGTGAGCCTGGGCATCGAACGGGGGGATCGCGTGGCCCTCGCCCTGCCCAGCGAGCCCCTGTACCTCGAAGTCTATTTCGCCTGCGCGCGACTCGGGGCGATCTGTGTGCCGCTCAACACTCGGCTGACGGAAACCGAGTTGCACTTCCAGGTTCGTGACTGCAGCGCGGCGCTTCTGATCCACTCCGCAGAACACGAGATTGCCGACCTCGATGAAACGCTCTCGATCGAGCGCAAAGCGTTTCAAACGCGCCTCCCCGAACACGCGTCGCCGCTCCGCCCTGCTCCGGGTGGCGAGAGCCCTCAGGTCATCATGTACACGAGCGGCACGACCGGCGTCCCCAAGGGCGCGGTTCTGCCGCATCGCAAGACGCTGTACAACACGCTCAATGCGCAGGCCTACTTCGGCCTGCGAAGCGATGATGTCGGCGTCGTTCCGATCCCCCTGTTTCATTCATTCGGCTTGAAGATCCTGTCCGTGCCGTTGCTCTACGCCGGTGCCACGATCGCGCTCGTGGACCGATTCGATCCCCTGGGGCTTCAGCAGACGCTGGCACGAGAGCGGGCAACTCTACTCGGCGCCGTTCCCGTCATGTACCGACGGATGATCGACGCGGGACTGCAGCCCGAACTCTGGCGCACCCTGCGCATCGCATTCGCCGCCGGGGCCGCGCTCGAGGTATCCACCGTCGAGCGCTTCCACGAGATCGGCACCTCCCTGATCCAGGGCTACGGGCAGACAGAAACCTCGATTCTGTGTTGCCTCGGAGCAGACGACGCCCTGAAGTCGGCCGGTTCTGTGGGAAGCCCGGTGAAACACGGCCAAGTCCGGATCGGCGACGAGCACGGGCGAACCGTTGCTCCCGGAGCGGAGGGCGAAGTGCTGGTCAACGGCCCGATCGTGATGAGCGGATACTGGAACCGACCGGAAGAGACGGCCGCATCGCGGATCGAGGGCTGGCACCGCACCGGAGATCTGGGCGTGATGAACGAGCGAGGACTGGTCACCCTGGTCGGGCGGCTCAAGGAGCTGTACATCAGCGGTGGAGAGAACGTGTACCCAGCCGAGGTCGAGCGTGTACTCGAGGGTCATCGCAACGTCTCGGAGGTCGCAGTCGTGGGCGTCTCGGATTCGCGTTGGGGAGAAGCGGGGCGAGCTTTCGTCGTGCCGGTTCGCGAGCCTCTGGATTCGACGGACCTGCTCGAGTGGGCCCGCGAACGCCTCGCCGTATTCAAACTTCCCCGGGACGTCATCACAGTCGATGAACTGCCGCGCACGGCGTCGGGAAAGGTGCAAAAGCATGTTCTGGAATCTCTGCATCGGGTCTGAGATCGCGCGAATTGCTATCGCGTTTGCGCTCGGCGCCGCCTTGGTGTCGTGCGCACCCAATCGCAGGTTGCCTCCGCAACCTCGCCTGGACCCCGATCTGGTTCAACGAGGTGCCTTCCTGTTCCGCGACAATGGGGTATCCGGTGACGGTCGTCGTTCCTGCGCAACCTGTCATCCCGGAGGTGGCAGCGACGGAAAAGCCTATCGCCAGGGGGAGCCGGTGGAGCACGGAAGCGAAGACGCTCGGCTCACGCTCCCGACACGCGGCATCTGGCTGAGCGCTCCCTATCTGTCCGATGGTTCGATCGAGACGGCGGAACAGGTTATCGATCGCATGTTGCGAATCGAGATGCGCAACTCGACGCTCGCAGGACGTGACCTGGCGGCGCTGGTTGCTTACGCGCTCTCGATCCCGCCTTTCGATCGCGGCCGCGTGCAGGAAGACGGCATACCGGTCGATCCGTCCACGCTCGCGTCACAGCGCGGCTACGAAGTCTTCTTGACGCTGGAGTGTGACGAGTGCCACCCACCGCCGCTTTTCACGCGAGCCGTGAACTCCGACGTCGGCAGTGGAGGTCTCTGGAACGTTCCGAGCCTGCTGGGCGTCTCGAAGCGTTCCCCGTACGGACACGACGGACGCTGGCAAGGTCTCGAAGAAGCGGTGAAGGCGATGCTCCAAGCGGGCGATCACAAGATCAGGGAACTCGAGTTCCGTCAGTTGATCGAGTATCTCGAACTGCTCTGATCAGGCGTGCCCTTCGATCAGGCCCTGCACGAACCGACCGAGCAACTCCCGTCGCCCGCTGACCCCCACGCGTTCGTAGATGGCGTGCAGATGGTTGCGCACGGTCAGTTCACTGATGAACAGCTTCTGCGCAATATCGGATCCACTCTCACCCATGAGCGCACAGCTGAGCACGTCGAGCTGTCGCTCGGACAACCCGAACAGCTCAAAGGCGGATCTCACGGGATCGGGTGTTCCGACGCTGCTCGTATCGGCGCCGTCCGCACGCACCACTCGACGAAGGGCATCGGGATCGCGCAGGTCGCGATCGAGGATGCTGGCGCCGGGAATGGCAACGCGATAGTGCGTCACTCCGCCCTTGCCGCGCAGTGGCGCGAGTAACACCAAAGGTTCAATTTTCATGATGGACTGGAGCCCGTCCAGGTCCCTCGGATTCCTTACACCTACAGCGAAAAGATCAAAGCTGAATTGAGCGCGCAGGGCGTGAAATAGATCGATGTTGTCCACCGCACATGTCTGAAAACCCTCCGCTTGCGCCATCTGGCGCAGTCGATCGGTTACGAGACCATCTTGCTCATAGAGCAGAAGAGTCCAGCCTTTGTGCGACTGATTTGTTTCCATCAGAAAGAAATATACAAGATGACCCATCAAGTGCACGTGATTTCTGTCGAAAACGTGCTCGTGAGACGGGGTTGGCGAACTGTGAACGACAGTCATCCCGCAGCGCCCAAGGCGGTCAAAAGAAGGCCGGCGTGGGGTTTCATCAGCACTGTAATGGGGGTCAGGGCAATGAGAGAGAATCTAGTCACAGTCCGTGAGGCTGCCAGCTATCTGCGCATCTCGGCGCGCACAGTCTACCGACTGATCGAGTCGGGCCAGATCGGTGCTGTCCGAATTGGCAAGCAGTGGCGCATCCCGGCTCAGGACCTACCGGGTCAGGATCAGGTTGCCGCACTCACGGCGACGCAGACGACCACGCAGGCCACAGCGTAGTTCGGGGGGTCGCCACGGCTTCGGCCATGGCGACCCCTTTGCGTTCAGTCCGCCTCGAACTCTCCGGCGGCCAGCTTGCCGAGATAAGTCTCGAGATCACGCTTGACGACGCCGGACAAGAGCACCACACCGGTGATGTTGGGTAGCGCCATGCCCAGGATCATCAGGTCACCGAAGTCGAGTACGGCCTTCGCCTCAAATACGGCTCCTGCCCACACGCAGAGCAGAAAGAGCAGCTTGTAGAGCATGATCGAGCGCAGACCGAAGAGCTCCACCCAGCACTGCTCTCCGTAGTAGCTCCACGAAATCATGGTGCTGAACGCGAACAGCAGCGCCGTAACCGTCAACACGACCGGGAACCACGGAAATAGCGTGGCAAAGGCCCAGGACGTCATCTGGATTCCGCTTCCGGCGTCGGGGTGTTCGTAGGCACCGGTCACGACGATGACCAGACCGGTCATCGTGCAGACGATGATGGTGTCGATGAATGGCTCGAGGAGCGCAACCATGCCCTCGCGAATCGGCTCGTTCGTGGTCGCCGCGCTGTGGGCGATGGCGGCGCTACCGACGCCCGCCTCGTTACTGAACGCGGCCCGGCGGAAACCCTGCACCAGGACGCCGACGAAGCCTCCCAGTCCAGCTTCGAACGAGAACGCGAGCTGCACGATCTTGCCGAATGCGGCCGGAATCTCCGTTGCATGGTAGAGCAGAATCAGCAGCCCGCAGGTCACATAGACGCCGCACATGAATGGCACGAGCGTGCTGGCCACGCGTCCGATGCGCCGGATACCGCCAATGATGACCACCCCTACCAGTACCACGAGCGCCAGTCCAAACGAGACTGCGCCCAGCGGTCCGTCGAGAGCAGGTACGACAGACGCGAGCTGCGCGTACGACTGGTTCGACTGGAACATATTGCCGCCACCGAAGCTCCCGCCGATGCACATGATGGCGGCGACGGGCGCAAGGACCCGGCCTAGTCGCCCCCAGCCGATCTCCTCGAGTCCGGTGCGCAGATAGTGCATGGGACCACCCGAGACGTGGCCGTCGGGGCGGGTGACCCGGTACTTCATACCCAGAGTGCACTCGGCGAACTTTGAGTTCATACCGAGCGCACCCGCGACGATCATCCAGAAGACCGCTCCGGGACCTCCCACTCCGACGGCGACCGCCACACCGGCAATATTGCCCAGGCCCACGGTCGCCGAGAGCGCCGCCGAAAGCGCCTGGAAGTGGGTGATCTCACCGGGATCACCGGCCTTCGCGTAGACGCCGCGAACGCAGCGAATCGAGTGGAGAAAGCCGCGCAGGTTGATGAACTGGAAGCGCAGCGTGAAGAAGAATGCGCCCATGACCAGCCACGCCACGACGAGCGGTAACTGGATTTCTCCGTCCGCTCCGTTGTCCCAGAAAACCAGGTCATAGAACAGGACCGAAGCGATCGGACTGACAATATAGGACTGGAAGACCGAGTCGAGCCAAGCCAGCCATCCGCCATTTTCCACGCGTGGTCCCTCCGAGTTTGGGTCACTGAGGGGGGGGGATTATCGCGAGTGCCCCCTGCCGGGTCTGCTGGTGGCGGTGGAGGGACTCGAACCCCCGACTCGACGGATATGAGCCGTCTGCTCTAACCAACTGAGCTACACCGCCCCGCCCGGGGCAAAAGGGCGGCATATCCTAATGGCTTGCGCCTTCGCCTGCTACGTCGTTGTAGGAGGATGGCTCGCGGTCTTCCGCCACGTGAAGGCGTTCTGTACCCTGAGCGTAGGCTATGGCACACGCGCGCCAGGTATGGTCCGCGCGCGGTACACTCTTCCGCCCCGGACCCATGTCAGATGAGGAGACGCGATGAGCGAGCGAAGCGAACCGCGGGGATTCCCCCGATCGAAGCGTGTGTACTTGACCGGTTCACGCCCCGATATTCGCGTTCCGATGCGCGAAATAGAACTCACATCTGCCGCAGGCCAGAGCGAGTCCGATTCTCCTGTCCGCGTGTATGACACGAGTGGTCCCCACGGAGATCCGGATATTCAGGTCGATCTTCTGCACGGACTGCCGCCTCTGCGAGAGAAATGGATCCAGGATCGCGACGACGTCGAGTCCTACGAGGGCCGTGGAATCCGACCCGAGGACAACGGTCGCAGCGGGGTCGAAGTGGATTTCCCGGGCACGCGTCGTCACGCACTCCGTGCCCGTCCCGGCAAGAACATCACCCAGATGCACTACGCGCGACGCGGAGAGATCACACCCGAGATGGAATTCGTCGCGCTGCGCGAGAACGTCGAGCCGGAACTGGTGCGAGACGAGATTGCACGCGGTCGAGCGATCCTCCCGAATAACGTGAACCACCCGGAATGCGAACCGATGATCATCGGTCGAAAGTTCCTGGTAAAAGTCAACGCCAATATCGGCAACTCCACCGTGAGTTCCTCGATCGACGAAGAAGTCGAAAAGCTGCTCTGGTCGACTCAGTGGGGAACCGACACGGTCATGGATTTGTCGACGGGCGCCAATATCCACACGACGCGCGAGTGGATCATCCGCAATTCCGCGGTCCCGATCGGTACAGTGCCCATCTATCAGGCGCTCGAGAAGGTCGGCGGCCAGCCCGAAGAACTGACCCTGGAACTATTCCTGGACACCTTGATCGAGCAGGCGGAGCAGGGAGTCGATTACTTCACGATTCACGCAGGTGTTCGCCTGCCTTACGTACCGCTCACGGCTAGTCGTACGACGGGTATTGTTTCGCGCGGCGGCTCGATCCTGGCCAAGTGGTGCCTCGCGCATCACAAAGAGAACTTCCTGTACACGCACTTCGACGAGATCTGCGAGGTCATGAAGGCCTACGACGTGGCCTTCTCGCTCGGCGATGGCCTGCGCCCGGGATCGATCGCCGACGCGAACGATGCCGCACAGTTCGCCGAACTCGAAACGCTCGGGGAACTGACGACAAAAGCCTGGGAACACGACGTCCAGGTGATCATCGAAGGCCCCGGACACGTCCCGATGCACCAGATCAAGGAGAACGTGGACAAGCAATCCGAACTCTGTCACGAGGCGCCCTTCTACACCCTGGGACCGCTCACGACCGATATCGCGCCGGGCTATGACCACATCACCTCGGCGATCGGAGCCGCCATGATCGGCTGGTTCGGAACGGCCATGCTTTGCTACGTAACACCCAAGGAACACCTGGGACTGCCCAATCGCGAAGACGTGCGCGCGGGAGTCATCACTTACAAGATCGCGGCTCACGCCGCCGATCTCGCGAAAGGACACCCCGGCGCCCAGTCGCGAGATGACGCAGTATCGAAGGCGCGCTTCGAGTTCCGTTGGGAGGACCAGTTCAATCTTTCCCTCGACCCGGAAATGGCGCGCAGCTTCCACGACGAAACCCTGCCCGCAGATAATGCCAAGGCCGCACACTTCTGCTCGATGTGCGGACCCAAGTTCTGCAGCATGGAGATCACGCAGCAGGTTCGCGACTACGCCGCCAGACAAAAACTCGGAGAGAAAGACGCAATCGGATCCGGCTTGCAGGAAAAGGCTCAGGAGTTTCGCAAAGGCGGTTCCGAAATCTACAGCTGAGAAGCGATCCGGCTACACACCCTGCCGATCGGCTCCCCAGATGTACTTGTGCAACTGAAGGTTCAGGTGCGCGTCGAGTCCGTCTTCGAGCATCCAGGCAACCAGATCCTGCGGGTCCATCTGCCCGTGTACGGGCGACAGATGCACCGGAACCTTCTCGTCGAGATCGTTCTCGCGGATCAAACCGCGCGCCCACTCGTAGTCCGCGCGATCGCATAGGACGAACTTGAGTTCATCGCCTTCGCGCAATCGCTCCAGGTTCGAAAAATCGACGCGCTCCAGCATTCCGCTTCCGGGTGTCTTGATATCGACGATCACGTGCGCCCGGTCGTCGAGCAACGAGATATCGCGATGCCCACCGGTCTCGACGAGCACCTGATGACCGATGTCGAGGAGAGACTCGACCAGTAGAGGTACATCAGGTTGCGTCAAAGGCTCCCCGCCCGTGATCTCGACCAGCGAGATGCCGAGCTCGGTCACGCGCTCGACGATCTCGGCGACGCTCAAGCGCTCCCCGCCAGTGAACGCCTGGTCTTCATCGCAATAGCTGCAGCGAATATCGCAGCCGACCGTGCGCACGAACGTGCAGGGCCAACCTGCGAAAGTCGACTCTCCCTGTAACGAGCGGTAGATCTCCTTGATGGGGATCGTCGCAACCCGTTCAGCCATAGAGCATCGAGCGGTTCCGCACGATTTCGCCGATCACGGCTTCCATCCGTTCGGGATGGGCGTCGAGATCCTCGACCTGGACACGACCGATGCGATCGCCACCGGACTTCGGCGCAGCCCACGGCAAGGCAGAACTCATCTGCTCCACCAGACCCGTCACATTCATCGGCCGCTTTTCGTCGTTGCATCCCAGGACCAGCAACTCATCACCTTCGCGGGCCGAAAGCGACAATCGCGCTCCGGTCATATTGCGCAACTTCCGACCGATTTCTCCCGGATCGAGTTGCGACGGCACCCTTGCCACAGCCATCTCGTATTCGCCGAAATGGACGATGCGCGGATCGTTCTCTTCTACCCACTCTTCCTCGGCTCGGTATACCGCCTCCGCCTCGACGATTTCCGCGGGTTTGCCCGAAAGCACGGGTACGATATCGGCTCGATGCTCACCCGGATTCGCCGCGAGTGATTTCGTCAAGCCTGCGAACTTATAACCCCATTTCACCATGTCGTTCTCGGACAGACGTCGGGCCGACGCATCGAGCAGCTTGTCGGTAAAACGACTGCGCCTTTCGGTTACCTGATTGACGGCAGCCAGGGGGCTGGAGGCATTGTCGACGATCAACAGAGAATCGGAACCGATGACCTCGCGCATACGTTCTGCGTCTTCGACTGGCCACTCGTGATTGTCCAGCCACTGTATGCGACCCCGAAACAGTTCGACGGTATCCAGGACATCCTTGGCGTGAGGTTGGGCCGTGAAACCAACCATCACAATATCGACATTGTCGGGAATGTCGTTCGCCGATCCCTTGAAGAAATCCATCAAGCCGTCCTGAGGCACCACACGGAACGACACGATGTTGCGTCGGTCACGAGCGAGCACGAGTGCGGCGAGTACGGAATCCGGTTCGTCACAGACCACGATGGCAGCGCGCGAGCGGCGAACGCGGGGAGGTTCGACGATCTCGGGAGTTTCCTCGGCAGCGGCGGCCTCGTCGAGCACGGCCTCTACTTCCAGATCGACCTTGTCTTCCGGCCCCACCGGCTGAGTTTCGCCATCGTCGGGTTTTTCCTCGACATCGGCGGTCTCGGCGACCTGCTCACCCAGGAGCTCGCCGCCATCCCCCTTCGCTGCGTCCGCATCGAGCATCGCAACGGCAAGTTCCTCCCCCGATTCTTCGGGTCGAGAAGTCTCATCGCTCCGCCCCCGCCGCCGTCGCCGCGAACGCCGTCGCGGACGTCCGGCACGATCATCGAGTTCCGCCGACTCTCCCCGATCGCCGTCCGCACTCCGCTCCGTGGCATCGGCGATCTCCGAACGATCGCCGCGTCCCGGTCGATCACCGGATTCCGAACGATCGCCGCGTCCCGGGCGATCCCCGGATTCCGAGCGATCCCCGCGTGCCGAGCGATCCCCGGATTCCGAACGATCGCCGCGTCCCGGTCGATCCCCGGATTCCGAGCGATCCCCGCGTCCCGGTCGATCCCCGGATTCCGAGCGATCCCCGCGTTCCAAACGGACACGATCGGAACGCCCGCGCGAATCTCGGCGATCTCGCTCGGCCCGAGAAGCACCGCTGGATCGCTCGTGGCGGACGGTAACCGTGGTCGTGGACATGAGCCTGGCCGGATCCCCCTCTCCACTGAGCACGGTGAGAATCTGTTGGGCATCAGCCGCGATGTCCTCGCACGAAAGGACCAGGCGCGGAATGCCGGACGCCCCTGGCGCCCAGAAGTCGAGTTCGGATTGCAGCCGCAGACATCCTGCAATCAACCCGGGAACATGTCCCAACTCGACTTTGGAACGAACCGCTCCGATCAGAGGCCGCCCGGAGCCATCTACACCGACCCAGTCGATCGGATCCGCCCCTTCTTCGTTCCACGGCAACCAGCGGGCTGCGACACGCGCGCCCACGGCAACTGCGATCTGATCGACGACCTCGGCCCGCTGAGCGGCTTCGCCCTCGAGCAGGCGGTCTTCCTGCGCCAGTTTGAGGATCACGTCGGGCAGTTCGACGCCCCAGCGAGAGATATTGGCTTCGTTGATGCGAATTTCGCGACTTTCCGGCAGGAGCATATTGACCGAAACGCCATCCCCCTGCTGTGACACCCAGGCGATCCGTTCCCCGCACAGGTAAAGAACCTGGTTTGCACCGGCGGAACGCATTGCCCCGCGACCTGTCAACGCAGCAGCGCCGTCGAGCACCCGAACGACGCGATCAAAGAGGGTCGCCGCTCCGTCGATCTCGCCCCCGGCGCCGTTTTCCGGATAGCGCTCCAAGTCGAAAACCGCGTCCTTACCGTCTGCCAGTGAAGGCATTGCCACCAGACTCAAGGCTGGCCCACGCTGCGCGGCCGCCGCGGCCGCCGCGCGAGTGTTTTGACCGATCACCGGTGCGACGACCAGCGCCGAACTGAGGATCTCGGGATCCCCGCCTCTGAATGCGGCAACCCAGGCCCAGCCCAGCAGATCGAGTCCGTCGTGGCTACTGACCACCACCGCAGTCGAGCGGGCGCCGTCTAGCAGGCCCACGCCCAGTTCCAGGCCCTCGGGGGCCCCTTCGATAGCATCGAGGCTGCGAATATCCTTCAGCCCCAGTGGTTTGAAATCTCCAACTCGATCGAGCAGCCGGGGGGCGCTTCGACGGCCCCAACCTCGCTTCCTCACGTAGAACCTCCCATTTTGCTCCCGGCGCGTTGGCTCTGGAGGGGTGGCGCTAGGGCGCCTGCCGAACAGCGCGGGTCTAAATCCGCCCCGCGAAACGGCGGGACACCTAGCCTGACTGTATACAATCGGGAGCCTTCAGGCCCGCGCGAGCCGACCCTGGAGAACAAAATCCTCAGCCCGACCCGTGGAGCTTGCGATACTCGTCGAGCGCGAATCGGTCCGTCATTCCCGAAATATAGTCCGCAATCGCGCGCTCGATCGGCTCCTGGCCGATGCGCTCACGGACCTGGAAAGGCAATCGTTCGGGTTCGGAACCGTAAGCCGACCACAGGCCTCGCAGGATGCCCCCCGCGCGATCTGCCATCTCGATGACCTTCGGGTGGCGGTAGAAATGCTCCGTCAGGTGCCTGGCCGCGTCGCGCGTCTCCTTGCGAACCGCGCTCGAAAACCCGACCAGGGGTCGCTCGCAGACTCGGACTTCTTCGGGCGTGCGAATCTCGCAATCTTCGAGTTCCGCACTCGTCGTCTCGATGAGGTCGGTGGCGAGAATGTCGATCAAGCTCACGGTCGCGCGCGTGCGCAAGACGCGGCGATCTCTCGCGCCCTCCTCTTCCGCACACGCCAGCGCCCTGCGCCAGAGCGAGAGTTCCGACAGACGCTCCCAGTCGAGCAGACCGGCGCGAAGTCCGTCGTCGATGTCGTGCGTATGGTAGGCGAGTTCATCGGCCAGGTTGGCAATCTGCGCTTCGAGCGACGCGTGCCGATCGATCTCGGGCAACGGAACGGGATGGGAGTAGCGGGGAAAACTCGTGCCGTGCTTGAGCAGACCCGAGCGGGCCTCGAAGGTGAGGTTCAAACCGGCGTACCGATCTGATCGCACTTCGATCCAGTCGACGATACGCAGACTCTGTCGATTGTGTTCGAAACCGCCCTGCTCGCGCGCAAGATCGTGCAGCACGTGCTCCCCGGCGTGGCCGAATGGTGGATGTCCCATGTCGTGCGCCAGTACGATTGCTTCGGTCAGGTCTTCATTGGCGCCCAGCGCACGCGCCACTGTGCGCGCAATCTGCGAGACCTCCAGTGTATGGGTGAGACGATTGCGGAAGTGATCGCCACCCGGAAACGGCAATACCTGCGTCTTGTACTGCAGACGCCTGAAAGCTCGCGAATGAAGGACTCGATCGCGGTCCCGTTGGTACTCCGTTCGGTAGGAGTGCGGTACCTCGGAAAAGAGGCGGCCGCGAGTATCGCGCGAACGAAGCGCATACGGTGCGAGCTGACCGTCTTCCTGTTTCTCGATCCGCTCGCGCCCCAGCACGGACTAGGGTTCCCGGGTCTTCTCCTCGATCAGACGGTCGAGGCGCTTGCGGTCGACATCGCTCAGTTCCTCGTGCTCCACCTGGATGCGGGGAGCTGCGCTTACGTGGGGCTGCGCCGATTTCTTGGGCAAACCGACGGCCTCGCTATAGCGCTCACTGATCGGCCCGGTGACCTCGGTCAACCACACTCCCACTTCCGCGACCGAGCGAACGCGAATCGAGAGCGTTTGGGTGTCATTGTTCCAGGCGGGCTCGAGCCACGCGAAGGCAACGAGGCACAGACTTGCGATGGTGAGTAGGCGGAGCAAAACGCCGATAAGGGTAGCCGGCGCTTACCCGGGCGGCCAGCCAAAGCTGCGACCGCCCAGAAGATGAAGATGGATGTGGTAGACGGTCTGTCCGGCGGCCGGATTCGTATTGAACGCGAGCCGGTAGCCATCGTCAGCAAAACCTCGTTCTCGCGCGAGCTGTGCAGCCACCTGAACCATTTCGCCAACCAATTCCCTGTCCTCATCCTCGACCTCGAGCGTCGACGCAATGTGCTTGCAGGGAATGATCTGGACGTGTGTGGGCGCCTGCGGATGGATGTCCTCGAAAGCGACGAGTCGTTCGTTCTCGAAAACGATCGTCGCGGGAATCTCCTTCGCAACAATCTTGCAAAACAAGCAATCGGCCATCCGCCCTCCTCCAGCACGAAAACGCTGCCTGAGTATACTGACTCGATGAATTCTTCAACCCTTCCCGAACGCCTCCTGCTCGGCCCCGGTCCGAGCAATGTCGCGCAACCCGTACTCGATGCTCTCGCGCAACCGATGATCGGCCACCTTGACCCGGCCTTTCTCGCCATCCTCGATCGCGTGCAGGAGCGTCTGCGCGAAGTTTTCCGCTGCGACTCCGGCCTCGCGCTCCCGATTTCGGGCACCGGCAGCGCCGGCATGGAAGCTTGTCTGGTCAATCTGCTGGAGCCGGGAGACTCGGCGTTGATCGCCGTCCAAGGAGTGTTCGGAGAGCGCATGGTCTCGATCGTCGAGCGCTGCGGCGCGCGGCCCATTCGGGTCGAAGCGGAGATGGGTCTGGACATCGCTCCCGAACGCATGATCGATGCCATTCACTCGCACAAGCCCGACCTGATCGGCCTGGTACACGCAGAGACTTCGACCGGTGTGGCGCAAGAAATCGAACCGATCGCACGGGCCGCGCGGGATTCCGGCGCCCTGGTGGTACTGGATTGCGTGACGTCACTGACCGGCATGGACGTTCGTTTCACAGATTGGAGCGTCGACGCCGCGTATTCCGGTACCCAGAAGTGTCTGGCGTGTCCGCCGGGGCTATCACCGGTCGCCTTCGGTCCGCGGGCGCTCGAGCGCATCGACCGGCGCCGAAGCCCCGTGCAGAGCTGGTACCTGGATCTCAGCCTGATCGGTCGCTACTTCGGCGGCGAACGCGTCTATCACCACACCGCACCCATAAGCATGATCTTCGCGCTCGACGCCGCACTCGAACGCGTGCTCGACGAAGGACTCGAAGCCCGTTTCGCACGACATCGTGCGGCCCATGAGTACCTGGTCGAGGGGCTCGAAGAACTCGGCTTCCGCTTCCTCGTGGATCCCCATTGCCGTCTCCCAATGCTCAACACCGTGATACCGCCGGTGGACGACGAAGCCGCATTGCGGCGAAAGCTACTCCAGGATCACGGCATCGAGATCGGCGGAGGACTGGGAAAGCTGGCGGGGAGTGTATGGAGAATCGGGCTGATGGGAGAGAACGCGAGAACCGAGGTCGTCAGAATTCTCCTGGATGCCCTACGCGGAGAACTCTAGACGGCCCGACAGATCGACCGGAATCGGCCCCTCGGCGGGGTCAAGAAGCGAAGGGCAAGGAGAAACTCAGCGGGTAGCAGATGCCGAGGACTCGCCCACGGGTCTGGTTCCAATCGAGATTCCATCCAGGCCAATGCCAATGCTGGCCCGCAGAGGAATCCAGCGATCGATTCCGAGCCATCGCGTGACCGGCAGCGAAACACTCGCACCTGCACCATCGCTGCGCACTTCAAACGCGAAACTCGCATCCGCGAAGCTGGTTCGCGCTCCGAGTTTGATATCTCCGTCGACGTCGAAACGCGCGTAGACATCGCCGTCGAGGCGCCGAGCGCGGGCGATGCAGTACATCTCCAGTGGACACTCCACCTTGTCGGCCAGGGCGTGGCTCACTTTCAAGTCCTGACGCCCCCGTGCGAGCTTGAACTCACTGAGATGCTCGCCGACCGGACTGGCGTTTTCCGAGTCCATCCCGAAAGCGCGATGCAGAGCCAAGACGTTGTTGCGATCATCACCGAACACGAACGGTTCTACGCTCACGACGATACCCGTATGAACAGCAACGTCGAGCCGCCGCAAGGCATCGAGCACAACCGAGCTTCCGTCCTTCGATTCGAGCGAACGGTCCTCGAGGCCATCGGCCAACTCACCGATCAGCGCCAACGTCTCCGCTGCAGGCAGTTTGAACTCGTCGGACTTTGGGGGAGCCTGAACGGCGATCAAGAGCGCATCCGCGTCACCCAATGCGAAACCCAACGAATGAAATCCGATGCCACCGAGAGCCTCGACACTCACGAGGATGGGGCGCGGAAGCTGTCGCAGATAATCGGTTTCGGCCTTCGGCAGCACGAGCAGGCCGTCGACCCAGATTTCCGAACGCTGTGCGTCGCGCGAATCAGCCGGAAGGGTCTCGAGCCAGCCGCGCGCTTCTGCCGAACGCGATCCCTCCGGGAGTAGCTGAAGATAAGCGTCGGCCGCGTTCCGAAGATCGCTACCATCGGGTCGCCAGTCGCGAAAGATGCGCGCCGGTGCAGAGACCGCCAGATTCATGGGGCTCAACGCATCCCGCCACGCGTCGTAACCCGCATTGCTGAAGCTCATACCATCGGTAGCGAGTGCTGAGCCGCCTACCCAACCCAGTTTCCGGGAACGCTCGTAATCTTTGAGTTCCCGCTCGAGAGCTATCTCGGGATTCAAACGCGGGTCGTTCAACCATTCGCGCGCGATCTCACCTGCCAGATCCTCCCGAGATCCAAGCATGGAGAGATCCGCAAGCGCGTCGCTCCGATTTCCGGACAGATAGCGTGCGGTCGCACGCGCCAGTTCGGCATCGGGACGGTCGACGGCCAGCTCTTCGGCGCGTTCGAAGTTCCCCGTCAGCAGCGCCGCCGCCAGGGGCGCCTCCCAGGTTTCGATATGGACCGGGGCCGCAGCCACCTCGGGCAGAGGAAGAGACTGAGCTTCTTCCTGCATGTCGACGAGGTCCAGCAGTTCTTTCGCCCGTTCCGCGCTGCCTTCGAAGCTGAGCGCTCGGCGCGCGGAGTGGGCCGCCCGCCAGAGTCGCCCCTGCTCGAGGGCCGTTTCGGCAGCGCTGATCAACCGTTCGGCGCGCTCGGCACGTTCTCTGCGGAGCAACTGCTGATAGGGCTGGTTGTCCTCATCTGGGAGTTCACCGAAGCGCTGCTCAAACGCCAGCAGCGCAAGCGCGCGATCCTCGGGTTCGGAGCGATCATTCCAGTGCGCCAAGCCCGAGACCAGCTTGCGAGCACCGTGAAGAAGGCGCGTCGGAGAAGCCTGCGACACCGCCCGAACCCCGAGATCTACCGTATGCGCGAGCACCCGTCCAAAACGACGCCGCTTCTCATCTTGCAGGAGCTTCTCGGCTCGCTGAACGCGTTCTCCCGAGGTCATCGGAGCGGGCGTCTCCAGCAACAAGGTCTCGTACTCGGCCGGTGCCTCGGCCTCTGCAGACTTTGCGACTGGATTGAACAACAGGACGATCAAGCCTGCGACAAGTGCGACGATGACCAGGCGAACGCCCACTCGAAAGGCTTCTTCACGACTAGGGTGCATGTGTTTTGCTCCCCTCGTGGAAGGCGATCAGAGCTTCGATGCGTGTCTCCGCTTCCCGCCGCAGGCCCGGCGATCGATCGTCGACGGCGAGTTCATAGGCGGCGAACGCTTTGTCGAGCAGCTTCTCGTACTCCTGCGCGCGTTCGAGACCTGATGACGGGCGCTTGTGCAGGCGGGAACGCATCGCGGAATCCGCGTAGAGATCTCCAAGCCGGATCAGGTGTTGTGCATGGCGCTTGGAATCGGGGTTGTGTTCGATCAGTCGTCGGCAGGCCAAAATCGCCAGAGCGGTTTCGCCGCGGCGCGCGAACCAGTCGACGCGCAGCGTCTGCCAATCCTCGACTTCTTCCCAGGCCAGAGCCGATCGCGGATTTCCGCGGTAGTGAGCAGCAAGAGAGCGCCAGTCGTCAATGCGCGTCTCGATCCCGATGGGTTTCGTTTCGCTCCCGGTACTTCTCTCCAGCGGTCTACCGAGCCTGGCGAAGGCGACCATGGCAGTGGCGTCATCAACCGCGAGATCGGCCAGAACCGAGCCCGACTGGGCAACGCGAGAGTAAGCCTGCTCGGCCTCTGCGTAGCGGCGCATACGCTCGAAAATGCGAGCCCGTGCGAACTCGATGACGTGGTCCACGTTCTCCCAGTTGCCGTCCTTGCGCTCTCGTTGCCGCTTCAATCGGTCGAGCTTCCAGAGCAGAACGGGAAAGATCCCCCGGCCATCGCGCATGACCGGTCTCGGGTAGCGGTACGGGTCTTCGCGCAAGTTGATGCGCAGTTCGCTCACGATTGTCGTGAGGGTTTCGCCTCCGGACCACGCTTCGACCTTCCCGGGCCGGGAAGACGTCGTTCCACAGCCCACCATCAGGCAGAGCAGAGGTGCAAACAGGGCTATTTGGCGCAGTTGGAGCACGCCGGTATGGTTTGCAGGGCGCGTGCCGAACGAATCTCAACGGCAGATGTGGCCGCAAACCCCCTTCGCGCCGTCTGGCATCGGTGGTGCGCAATGACCGAGTGCGAAGCCCTGTTCGCATCTGGAGGGAAGGTTCGAGCCGATGCGCAACTCGGAACCAGAACTCAACGTTTGGGTTCTTGCCAGTGCTCCGGAACGCCAGCGAGCGACGCCTCGATCTGCAACTCTCGCAATCTGCGCTCAGCGGTCTCGAGAGAGCGTCGATCGCGTTTGAGTTGCGCGCGCAGTCGCTGCACTTCGGGATCGGTCGGCAGCGAGCCGCCGGTCGGTGAGTAGCCCCAATCCGCAGTCGCACTCTCGCGCAAGCGCGTCTTCGATACTTCGAGAACGGCCTCCAGTTCCGCTACCTCCTGGTGCGCCTGCGAGAACTCGCGCTCCCAGGTTTCGCGATCGCGGCCACCGGGTTGTGTCTCGACAACCGGTGCGACCACCGGCAACCGAGGACGCAAGAGCCGATTCAGATCCAGGGATGGCCGGGTCGTGGGTGTCGTGGGTGCATCGGGTGAAGACCCGACGGCCGGCTTGGAGCCTCCGGATACGCCAGATTTCACGGACGATTCACGACCCTGGCGGGCCGCATCACCTTCCGGAGCCGGCACGCGGGAGTCGATGGCGGGCTCTTCCTTCGCTGTCTCCAGATTCGCACCCGTCGCACCGTCCTGCGCGCACGCAGGAAGCGGAACAAGGACTAGAAGTAGCATCAGAGTCACTCTCATTGGACCCCGATTATACGCCAGAGAATGGTCGGTTTGAATCAAGCCAGACCGGCGACAGGCCGAAAAAGCGGAAAACCCGGTTTCCCAGGCCTGCGCGCGAAGGACGGTTTCGCTCATGGATCGAGAAAGACTGCATCGACTCCTCAGTCTTGGCTTCGAAAAGGGTGCGTCGGACATCCACTTCCAGGTCGGCTATCTGCCTCTGTACCGCTTCAACGGCGAACTCGTCGAATTGAAGTACAAGGTCCTGACAGCTGACGACACTGAAGCCATTGCCCGCCACTTGATTGAAGCCGACCCCGGCAAAGTCTTCGATGGCCAGAGCGAAATCGACCTCGCCTACGAGATTCCCAACGAAGGCCGGTTTCGCGTCAATATTTCGCGAGAGCGCCGCGCCCATAACATCGTGCTGCGAGTGATCCCGCTGACCATCAAGGATTTCGAAGAACTCAACTTGCCGTCGATCATGCTCGAGATCTCCACGGTGCAGCGAGGCCTCGTACTCGTCACCGGGGCTACTGGCATGGGCAAGAGCACGACGTTGGCCGCAATGCTCCAGGAGATCAACCGCCGGCGCAAGTGCAAGATCGTAACGATCGAAGATCCCGTCGAGTTCATCTTCCGGCACGAGAAAGCGATCATCACCCAGCGGGAGATCAAAACCGACACTGCGAGCTTCCCCGACGCACTGCACTCCGCTCTGCGCCAGGATCCCGACGTGATCATGGTCGGCGAAATCCGCGATGCGGAGACCGTGGACACGGCACTGAAGGCCGCCGAGACCGGACACGCGGTATTCTCGTCGATTCATACCAACGACGTGCTCACTACCCTGCGCCGTGTCTCGAGCTTCTTCCCTCCAGAGGAACAACAGCAGGTCCGAGAGCGCCTCGCCGACAACATCCAGGCGATCATCTCGCTGCGACTTCTGCCCGATAAACGCGGCACGGGACGGGTTCCCGCCGTCGAGATCATGCGCACGACTCGTTCGATTCGCGAGTGCATGCGCGACCCGAATCGCGCTGTCGAGATCCACGATCTCATCGAAAAGGGTCAGTCCGATATGCAGATGCAGACCTTCGACCAGCACCTCCTGCAGTTGTACCAGGCCAACAAGGTGAGGCTCGAAACAGCCCGGGATGCCGCATCAAACCCGCAAGACTTCGCGACCAAGCTGGCTCTCGAGGGCGATTCTTCGTTCGACGAGGCAGTTGAGATCGGCGACGAGAACAGATTCTAGTGCCCATTTCTGAAAGAGGAAATTAGATTCGTGGAGATCCTCGCCCTCTACACCTCTCCGGAAATGCTCCCGACCGCACTCGCGGCGGGCGCACGACACCTCGCAGCTGTGCTGCAAGGATTCGCCGTGGTCTATCAGATGGATGCCGTCGCCCGAGAACCCAGCGGTTGGGCCGGTTTCACCTGCGCGCAGGATGCACAGACCGCCGGGGAAGCACTTTCGGAGTTTCTCGCGGAAACCAACGCCTCTGAAAAGCCGATCCGCACGAGCACTCCGACAACCCCAGCCCGAATCTGGCAGCGCTCCGAAGGCGGCGTGTACGGATTCCCTCTGCGACACAACGGTCAGACGCGGGGAGTTGCCCTGCTCGGCTGTCCAGAAACCTGGCCACGCGTACTCAATGCGGAGATCGAATCGATCCTGCGCCAGATTACTCTGGTGCTCGACCATCACGCGGCTACTCAGAAGCCAGCCACGAATGACGAGCCCTCGGACGATCTACTGAAACTGAGCGAGCAACTCTTCGCACAGGACTTGGAGTTGATCAAGAAAGACGATCGGCTCCACGCTGTGGAACGACTCAAGAGCGACTTGATCGAAACCATGTCCTATGAGTTGCGCGCACCGCTCAACCGCATCATCGAACAAATCATCTCAGTGCTCGCAAATGAACACGAGAATCTGTCCGAACAAGGGCGTGGTTCGCTGCGTGGCGTGCTCGATGACGGCAACTCACTCATGCGAATGCTGCAGAACATCCTCGATCTGTGGCGTGTCAAGCAGGGAGAGATCCGCATCGAACTACAGGACGTGAACCTCGCCGAAGTGATCGAAGAGGCCATCTTCAACGTGCGGGACACAGTCAAACCCGACGTCGTGCTGTCAAAACTGATCCCGCCAAAGCTCCCGAAGGTGCGCACAGACCTGGCCAAGTTGAACCAGATCCTCTTTCACCTGCTCGACAACGCGACCAAGTTCACCAAGCGGGGACGCATCTCCCTGGAAATGGCTCTCGACAACGGCCAGCTGAGCTTTGCCATTTCCGACACCGGGATAGGCATTTCGCCCGATGATCGGAGCGAGATCTTCGAAGAGTTCCATCAGGTGGACACTTCGCCGGATCGCGACCACCGCGGCGCAGGTCTGGGACTCACACTCGCGAAAGCACTCGTTGAGCATCTCGGGGGCAGCATGTCCCTGACCAGCGAGATCGGTCGGGGCTCGCGCTTCGCCTTCGTCCTTCCGGTGGCCGTCCTCTAGCCAGATCGGGCCCTGGAGACCGGCGCTACACCGAAACCTATTGGAGGAACTCGTCCCGAAACGAGGCGACGGCTCCTGCGAACCAGCTACTCCGTATCGGGGAGCTTGATGCTCTCTTCCAGGATTTCCTGGTCGGGCAGGAGATGCCCCGCAGCAACCTCGCGCAGAGCCGTGACAACCGACTTGTTCTCACCGGCCCGGACCAGCGCGCGCGCTCCTCGCATGAGCTGCTTGGTTCGCACTGAAACCATGGAAACCAGGCTGAAGCGATTCCGCTCCCGTTCGGTGCAGTCTTCGATCGTAATGCGGGCCATTCGGATCCTCCGGTAGGGCCGGGACAATATCCCGCCCCCAGGAGCCCGTCAACGGGAGCGGCCGGGCGGGTCCGGAACACCTCCAGATGCTGCCTTCGAGAGCGGATTCGATGCTCGAGCCAGCGCCGTTCGCCCAGTGCTACGGCGGTTCGGATCGCGATGTTCCTGATGGGAACTCCCGGGACCCGGACACAGAGAAGCCCCCGTCGCCTGGCAGGCGACGGGGGCTCTCCTGAGGACCTCTAGCAGTCGGCTAGCGCCGTCGTCTGCGAGTGGTCTTCTTGCGAGTCGCCTTCTTGCGGGTCGCCTTCTTGCGTCCTGCCTTCTTGCGGGTCGCCTTCTTGCGTCCTGCCTTCTTGCGGGTCGCCTTCTTGCGTCCTGCCTTCTTGCGAGTCGCCTTCTTGCGAGTCGCCTTCTTGCGAGTCGCCTTCTTGCGAGTCGCCTTCTTGCGAGTTGCCTTCTTGCGAGTTGCCTTCTTGCGAGTTGCCTTCTTGCGAGTTGCCTTCTTGCGAGTCGCCTTCTTGCGAGTCGCCTTCTTGCGAGTCGCCTTCTTGCGAGTCGCCTTCTTGCG